>NZ_JBFBCI010000021.1:0-119574 GCF_040683095.1 Sphaerisporangium sp. NPDC051017 | reverse complement strand
CCAGCTGGGCCAAGAAAGAGTGGGATCTCGTCCACTCGGTCAACGGCATCGTTCAAGCCTGGGCAGACGGCCAGCCGAACTACGGCTTCCAGCTCACCGCGGGCAACGAATCCGACCTCACCAACTGGCGCCGCTACCGGACCACTGAATACACCGTCTGCAACAACGGCACAGCCTGCGAAAAACACCCGCACCAGCCCCTGCTATTCGTCGACTTCGAGCCTGCGCCGGAGCCGATAGAGGCGTTGTACGTGCGACCGCGTGGTAGTTCCGCCCCCACTCTCGATGAGGTCTTGGCTCACGTCAACGACTCGGTGGAATACGAGCCGGCCGACCCTGCCACGGTCACTCCCGCGCAGCTCGAGACCGACGCCGAACAATCGACGGCCGCCGTCGGCTCCTTGCTCAAGGACGCGGCCTTACCTGATGGCATGGCGCTGGAAGAGATCGAACGGTGGAGCAACCCGGACATCGGCGAGGACCCGATGCAGCCCCCAACGCCGAAGGCGGCCGCGGCTCATTGGCTGTTCGACGAGGCGGTCGGCACGAAGGTCGCCGATTCAACACTCAGAGACAACCAGGCGACGCTGAATACGGGTACGAGGTGGATCCCGGGTAAGGCCGGCACGGCACTGTCCAATGCTCCTGCTGTCATCGACGTGCCTGATTCGCCCTCTGGGCCGTCCGTGAGCACTCTGCAGGCGATCCCCTCGGCTCAGGTCGGCGGAAAGACGATCACGTCCAGCGTCACCCCGCGACTACAGGCCCAGGTGAACGATCCGGCTGGCGGAACGCTAAGGGCGGACTTCGAGATCGAGCACGACCCGGCTGCACCAGAAGGGCAGGGTACCGGGCAGATCTGGGCCAGCGACGCCCAGAATGTGACGGCTGGAACGACAGCCACGGTCACCGTTCCGGCCGGGAAGTTGGCCGATGGTTGGCTTGTCCGCTGGCGTGCCCGCGCTGTCTCGGCGACCGCGACATCGCCATGGTCGGACTGGCAACTTCTGACGGTCGATCCGGCGAATGCGGGTAATGAGCCACTCACGACGGTGGCCACGCCCATCATTCGTACAGACGAAAGTTTCGCCATCGCCGCCTGGGTTCGTCTCGACGACCGGGACGGGCGCTATGCGATCGCCGAGCAGAAGGGCATCAGCACTGCGCCGTTCCACCTCGGTGTAGACCCGGCTCACGGGCTGGTGTTCACCATGAGGCAATCGGACTCCGCGGCCAGCTCAGAAGAGGGCGCCGTTTCCGAGACGGTTCCTCCTGTGGGCGAATGGTTTCACCTCGCCGGTTCCTATGACGCAAGTTCTGGAACCCTGTCTCTGTACTGACCTCCTTTGATCCCAGGAAACCCGGGTGGCGGTATGGCAGTGATCCCGATCGTCTCCTCAGCACGATGGAGGAGGTCGGCTTCGACCCCACACACGTCCCGGGAAGCTATGTCCCGCACGATGAGGGTGACGAGGACGAAGAGTTCACCATCGATCGCCCGGCCGTGGACGGAGCGCTGATGCTCGCCGCCCGGCTCACCGGCGTCGTGTTGTCCCAAAGAGTGCTGAACGGACCGCTACTAGCCGGCAGCCCCGTCTCTCAGGGTTGACTTTGGAAGGCGCCCAGGACGGGTTCGATGAGCGCCCAGCAGACGTTGGTCAGTGAGTTGATCGGGAGCAGTATTCGTCACACTGCCAGTGGGCGGGGCGGTTCGGTCACGATCGCCGTGCTGGAGGTCGGCGGCACCCTGCGGGTCGAGGTCGCGGACAGTGGTGGCGGAGACCGTCCCCTGCCTCTGCTCCAGAGGAGAACTACTCGAATCGGGACGTGCGATGAGGCTGGTCGAGGTCATGGCGTCGCGATGGGGGTTCACGCGTGACTCCGCTGCGAGCGGCACGACATGGTTCGGACTGGAGGGCGCCCGGAACCTGCAAGGAGGCCGCCGGGCGCCCGGTCGAGGGTCACATTCCCAGGGAGCGTTTGAGGAAGTCCAGTTGGAGTTGGAGGAGGTTTTCGGCGACGGATTCCTGGGGGGTCATGTGGGTGACGCCGGTCAAGGGGAGGACGGTGTGGGGGCGGCCGGCGGCGGTGAGGGCGGATGAGAAGCGCAGGGTGTGGGCGGCGATGACGTTGTCGTCGGCGAGGCCGTGGATGAGCATGAGCGGGCGGGTCAGGTCGGCCGCCTCGTGGATGATCGAGTTGCGGGTGTAGGCGTCCGGGTCCTCGTCGGGGTGGCCGAGGTAGCGCTCTTTCCAGTACGTGTCGTACAGCCGCTGGTCGGTGGGCGGGGCTCCCGCGACGGCGGCGTGGAAGACGTCCGGGCGGCGCAGTACGGCGAGGGCGGCGAGGAATCCGCCGAACGACCAGCCGCGGATCCCGACCCGGGACAGATCGAGGTCGGGGTGCCGGTCGGCCGCCGCGTGCAGGGCGGTGATCTGGTCCTCCAGCACGGGGGTGGCGAGTTCGCCGCGCACGGACCGGTCCCACACAGGGCCCCGGCCGGGCGTGCCGCGGCCGTCGGCGACGACCACCGCGAACCCCTGCTCGGCGAACCACTGCGCGACCAGCATGTCCCAGGTGCGCGCGGCCAGCACGAGCTGCAGTCCCGGCCCGCCGTAGGGGGCCATGAGGACGGGCAGTTTCCCGGTGCCGGGCTCGTGCCAGGACGGGAGCAGCACCGCCGTGCACAGCTCCCGCTCACCGGCTCGCATCAGCGTGACGCGCGGCGTGAGCACGGGCGTCTCGGCGTGGGAGGCGATCTCGGCGACCTGGCGCCCGTCGCGGTGGACGGTCACGCGGGTGCCGAAGTGGTCGAGGGACCGCGCGGCCACGATGAGGGTGCCGGCGCCGAGCCACCCCTCGTG
This sequence comes from Sphaerisporangium sp. NPDC051017, assembly GCF_040683095.1. Classification (NCBI taxonomy): domain Bacteria; kingdom Bacillati; phylum Actinomycetota; class Actinomycetes; order Streptosporangiales; family Streptosporangiaceae; genus Sphaerisporangium; species Sphaerisporangium sp. NPDC051017. The sequence goes on along the minus strand of NZ_JBFBCI010000021.1, from coordinate 116,710 downwards.
CACGCCCGGCTCGGTGGTGACGGGCCGAGGGCCGTCTTCGGGCGAGTACATCCAGAGGTGGGTCTCGGTCGGCTCGGCCGTGCCGGCGAACAGGACGGTGTCGCCGTCGACGTCCAGGACGGCCCGCACCTGGAGGCCGGCCGGGGTGACCGGCTCGCCGTCCACCAGCAGGCGGTAGGTGGCGCCGAGGGCGGCCGTCCACACGAGCGCGCCGGACGCGGTGAGCGCCGGGGTGCCGGACACGATGTCGACCCAGGCCGGGTCGTGGTCCTCGCGCACCACCGTGGTCGCCCCCGTGTCCGGGTCCACGCGCAGGACCCGCGCGGTCCGCTGGTCGCGGCTCTGGACGACGATCAGCAGGGACGTCCCCCAGTACACCGAGACGAGGTACTCGAACGCCTTCCGGTCCCACTCCACCGGCACCCGCGAGCCGTCGAGCCCGAGCAGCCACAGCGAGACGTCCGCGTTGTCCGTTCCCGCCTGCGGGTAGGCGATCACCTTGGGCTGCGCGGCGGGCTGGGACGGGTCGGAGATGTACCACCGCTGGAGCATGGAGTTGTCGACGCGCGCGGCGAGCACGCGCGAGCCGTCCGGTGACCACCAGTACCCGCGGTCCCGTCCCATCTCCTCGGCGGCGACGTGCTCGGCGAGCCCGTAGACGACCTCGGGGCCGTCGGGCTCGGCCAGCGCGCGGTCCGTCCCGTCCAGATCGACGACGCGCAGGGCTCCGCCGGAGACGTACGCGACGCGCGCGCCGGTCGGGTCGGGCCGCGGGTCGATCACCGGGCCGGACGCGGGGAGCTCGGCGGCCGTGGCGGCCGGGTCGTGCAGCGCGACCGTGTACAGCCGGCCGGACAGCGCGAACGCGGCGAGGCCCGCGGCGGCGTCCGTCGCGTAGGCCACGATGCCGGCGGCCTGCTCGCGTGACCGCTCGCGGCGGGCCTTCTCCTCCTCGGGCACGTCCTCGGCTCCGAGGCCCAGCGCTCCCGGGTCGGCGACGAGCCGTTCCTCACCGGTGGCGACGTCCAGCGTCCACAGGCGCTCGACGGGGTCGTCCCCGCCGCCCGACCGGATGAAGGTCACCCTGCCGCCGTCGGGGGAGATGCCGAACCGGCGGGGGACTCCGAGGCGGAAACGTCGCGTACGGGCGAACTGACGGGGGAAGCTGGGTTCGGCCATGCCTGACATGCTCGCAGAGATCGCGGCCGCTCCTCCAATCAATTGCGGCTCCGCCGCAGGTCGGGACCCCTGAATGGCCGGAATGGCCGGATTGGTCAGCCGCGGGTCAGGACGAAGTCATCCTCGTCGTCGCCTTCCCCGACCGACCCCACCGCCCACAGCCGGGACGTTCCCGGCACGTGGGCCACGCGGGTGACCCGTACGAGGTGGGACGCCGTGTACGGCTGCTCCTCTCGCCAGGCGCGCAGCAGCGGGCCGTACGACGCCGTCCAGGAGCGCCCGTCGAAGTGGAGGAACAGCGGCCTGCCCGGCTGGGAGTCGTCCGCCCCGCTGAGCCAGACGTCGCCGGCGCCGAACGCGGTGACCCCCTGGAGGCCGCCCCGGGAGACCGGCACCCCGGCCCGCCCCCAGGTCGTGCCGTCCCAGTGGAGGACCAGCGGGATCTCCGCCGCGCCGTCCGGTGAGATCACGCCGCCGACCGCCCACACGTCGGACGGCGAGATCATCCACACGTCGCGCAGTACCCCGCCGGTGATCTCGGGGAGGGTGATGCGCTCCCAGGACTGGATCTCGGGCCCCGACACGGCTCTGCCGTGCCAGATCATCGGCATGCCCTGCTCCGGCCCGTTGGTGGAGGCCGGAACGTCCGAGCCCACCGCCCACACGTGCCCGGGCGCGGCGGTGATGCTCAGGAACTGCCCGTCCGCGCGCAGGATGGTGCGGAAGCCCCGGCCGGTCCAGCGCGCGATCAGGCCCTGCGTGGAGCTGCGGCCCGCGAACCACGTGCCGGCGCGCCCGGTCGTGACGTCGGTGAGATGGTAGTCCTCGGCGTCGCCGTACGGATGCCACCCCCGCCAGCGGAGACCGTCCCAGTGCGCGGCGTACGGCCCGCGGGCGTTGCCGACGATCCACGCGTCGGAGGGGGAGGCCGCGCTCACGCCGACGAGGTGCCAGGCGTCGTTCTCGCTGACCGCCGTCTGCGTCCAGCGGACGCCGTCCCAGTGCTGGAGCGCCGGGGTGCCCTCCCTGTCCTCGGCGCTGCGCTGGTAGCCGACGGCCCAGGCGTCCCGCGGGCCGGTCGCCGCGATCTCCCGCAGGGCGGCGGCGCTCGTCAGGCGGGCGTTCCCGGCGGGCTTCCACTCCGACGCCGGGACGGGGGACGGCGTGGGGACGGGGGTGGGGGTGTCGATTTCGGACATCGTGGACGTCCTGGGCGCCGACGCCCCTTCGGCGGGGGTCTCGGGGCCACCGCCGCACGCCGTCGCGAGAGCGAGGCAGGCCATCGCCACCGGCCACCGGCGTGTGATCCTCATGTCACGGCATGCTCGCAGGAAGTGACGGGCCTCCGCCACCGAAGCGCCGTTGTCAGCCGCCGTTCGCAGCCGATGATGATCTTTTGGGCGTCACTCTTGTAGCGTGAATCAGCGGAAATGTTCCGGCTAATCAGTTTGATCACGGAACGCGCGGACGGCTCGCGCGGTGGGCACGCGCGAGCCGTCCGGGTATCGGGCCGGGAATCCCCGGGCTCAGAAGGTGGGCGCCTCCTGGAGGCCGTGAAACGCGGAGAACCTCCGGAAATGTGAAGTGTGCCGCGAGTCGATCAGCAAATGGCGAGAACCCCGGGAGCGGGTCAAGACGGTCAGCGGCGCATGACGTGCAGAACGCTCGCGATGCGTTCCGCCGCCGTGACGATGTCGGAGGCGTGGCCGATGCGGCCCGCCCACGAGAGCCAGAACCACCACTCGCCGTCGGCGGCGTTGGCGGCGAGGACGTCCTCGGTGACCGCCGGAGCCATCGGGTTGATCACGCGGAGGCGTGGATAGAGTCCGGCGCGCGCCGTCAGGCGAACCTGGAAGGCGTGCGCCTCCAGTTGCGCGGCGAGTCGTTCCAGGTGGTCGAGGGCTTCAGCCGACTGAGTGCCTGAGTCTGCCGTCTTCATCGGGGTCTCCAACCGGGAGAGGGGGACCGGATGGGGACCAGACTGGCCCCGGCGCCACCGACCGGCAATCCGAGCAAATCCACTGATAAGTGGAATACCGTCGAATGGAACCCAGGTTTACGTGGAAAGCACGCGGGTGCCCGTGCATCAGTCCCATAACGGCCGGGGCCATTAGGTGCCGGCTCGTTAACATCGGGGAAACATCCGTAAGGCCAACACCTCAGTGGCGGGGGGGCGACAGATGGCCCGTGGAGAACACTCCCCGGCGTGTGCCAGACGCTGGCGAGAACAAGCCGCGGCACAGCAGTGGACCCTGTGGCAGACCGCCCAGGCCATCCACGGCTGTTGCGGGGTGAGCCTGCTCAAAGCCCACCGGCTGGCACGCGGGTGGTCCGCGCGCCAGGCGATCGAAGAGCTCGAACGGCTCTGCGAGACGCACTCGCTGGGCCTTCCCCGGGCGAGCATCGACCTGCTCAACGCCTGGGAGAACAACCGCGCCCGTCCACGTCCCCAGACCATCGACCAGATCGCCCGGCTGTACTCCGCCAACGCCGTGCGGCTCGGCCTGGCCGCCGACTACTGCGACGACGGCGACGGCGCGAAGGTCGTGGTCGTCGCCGCGGCCCAGCAGACGCTCCCGGGCGAGGACACCATCCCCCAGCCCACCCGCGCCGCCCCCGCCGACCTGGACGACGAAAGCGAGCGCCGCGCGCTGTTCCACCACGCGCTGCTCAGCTCGGGGCTGCCCCTCAACGGCCGCCTGCTCGCCGAGGTCGAGCGCACGCGCCAGGACATGGACCGCACGCTGGCCTCCGGCACCATCACCGAGGACCAGCTCGACCGCCTGGACGAGCAGGTCCTGCGCTACCGCCGCGAGTACATCAAGAGCGCGCCGCTGCCGATGCTCTACCGCCTGATGCTGGAGCTCGGCGACGTCCGCAGGCTGGTCGCCGCGCGCCAGCCCGCAGTCACCCAGCGGCGCCTGCTGAACGCCACCACGATGCTCGCCCTGCTGTCGGCCGACGCGCTCATGAAACTCGGCGACACCCGGCAGGCCCACGCGTGGTACGGCACGGCGCGCGCCGCCTCCGACGACATGGGCGAGGTGCGCCTGCGCGCGCTGGTCAGGGCGCAGGAGGCCATGCTGCCGTACTACTACGGCGACCTCACCGAGACCGTTCGGCTCGCCCGCGAGGCCCGGATGCTCGCCGGGAGCGCTCCAAGTTCCCCCGCGGCGCTCGGCGCGGCGGCCGAGGCGCGGGCCCTGGCGCGCATAGGCGAGCACCAGGCGGCCCGTGTGGCGCTCGCCGAGGCCGAGCGCATCTTCTCGCGCATGCCGCGCGAGGGCACCGACCACCTGGCGTTCCGCTTCTCCGAGCGGCGGCTGCAGTTCTACCGCATGGGTACGCTCATCGAACTGGGCGAGGCCGAGCAGGTACAGGAGTGGATCTCCCGCTCCGCGAGCCCGTACACCATCGACCCGGCGCTCGTCCTGCTCGACCAGGCCGCGCACATCGCCCGGGAGGGCGGCTACGACGAGGCCTGCCGGCTCGCCGAGCAGGCGCTGACACAGGTGCCGCCCGAGCACCGCACCTCGATCGTGGTGACCCGGGCGCGCGCGCTGATGTCGATGATCCCGCGCGGGAACCGGCGAACACCCGCCGCCCGGCACCTGCACGACCTGCTGGCGGAGTCCGGCCCCCAACTCGCCTTGGAACGCCCATGAACATGCTGGCGGACGAGGCCACCGCGATCCTCGCAGAGGTGTGTGAGAGCGTCGGCCTCGACGCCCGGGACGCCCGCCTGCTCCGGGTGCGCAGCAACGCGGTGTTCAAGCTGCGCGACGAGATCGTCGTCCGCATCGCCACCGCGCCGGACGCGCTGACGCGGCTGCCCGTCGTGCTGGCGGTCGCCCGCTGGCTCGCCGGCCAGGGGTTCCCCACGGTCCGGCCGGCCGACGAGCTGTGCGACCAGCCGCTGGTGTACGACGGGCGGGTCGTGACGTTCTGGCACTACGTGCCCGCGAGCGGGCGGCCGACCACCCGGCAGCTCGGCAAGATCCTGCGCAGCCTCCACCTGCTGCCGGTGCCGCCGTTCCCGCTGAAGCGGCTCGCCGACCCGCTGGCCGAGGTACGCCACTCGGTCGAGCACGGCAAGGAGGTGCTGTCGCCGTGCCAGCGCGCCTGGCTGCGCGACCGGGTGGACGAGCTGACCACGCGGTGGGAGTCGCTGGAGACGGACGCGCCCGCGGTGCTGCTGCACGGCGACGCCTGGATCGACAACCTGCTGCGCTGCAGCGACGGCCACGCGGTCCTCTGCGACTGGGACGGCGTCGCGGTCGGCCCCCGCGAGTGGGACCTCGTGCACACCTACCACGGCCAGCGGCGGTTCGGCCTGACGGAGGCCGACGTGGACGAGTTCGCCGGCGCGTACGGCTCCGACCTGCGCGGATGGCACGGCTACCCCACCCTGATGGAGGTCAGGGACATGTACGCCATCGGCATCCACATCCGCAACGCCACCCGCGACCCGTTCTCGCGCAAGGAACTGCCCCGGCGGCTCGACTCGCTGACCCGGGGCGACGGCCAGGCCCGCTGGTACCTCACCGAACCTGCCTGAGCACGCCCGCGCGGCCCCGGCGGAGCCTCCTCCTCCGCCTGGGCCGCGCGAGGCGGGGGCGGCGGCGGCGAACGCGGCCTTCGCCGTCGCCCAGCGGGTCCTTCGGGAGGATACCTGAACGCCACGAACACGTTGATGCATTTTTGGCGGTATGTCAGTTTATTTGAGACCAAAAGCATCCCAATGCACGAGGTGTGAGGCGACACGCCGGACGCGTTTGAGATCGGCGCGGGCACCATGTAGGGTCGGCCATGTTGCAGTCGTAGTTTCCTCGAACGTCTTTTTATAAAGCGCCCGCGGGAAGTTTCCTGACAGCGGTCGTTCTGCTTCTCTCGTGGTTAACGTGGATGCAGGGTAAGGTCCGCTATGCAGCCCCGAGTCGCCGCCCCGGCGACCCGGTGAAGCTCTTACCAGGGAGAAAGCAGTTGTCTGAAGGCACCGTCAAGTGGTTCAACGCCGAAAAGGGCTTTGGTTTCATCGCTCCGGACGACGGTAGTGCCGATGTTTTCGTGCACTACTCGGCGATCACCTCGGGTGGCTACCGCAGTCTGGACGAGAACCAGCGGGTCACGTTCGTGACCGTGCAGGGCGCCAAGGGTCCGCAGGCCGAGCAGGTCACCGTCATCTGACCTGAATCTCACCTGAGCCCGTACCGCATCGCCGGTACGGGCCACTGGGCTTTTCGGGGTCCGTTCGCACGCGTCACCTATTGCTCAGATATCTTGCCCTTTCCCGGGTAGTTCCGGCCGGGTGAGACTCACCCATACCCCGAGGACCCCGGGTCGCGTTCTCGCAGGTACCGGGGCCGGACCCTGATCCGGCCCCTGACGGCGGCACGCTGAGGTCGGGGTCGGGCCGGGGCACGCCCAGGGCTCGATCCGGTCGATCTCCGATGTCCGCGCAGGTCACCGGGCGCGAAAGTCGAGGACATGACAAGTCCTTTGACCGCGGGCGGCTTCGCGACCCTGGCCGGCGGCGCCGTCGCGATGGCCGCGCTCCACGTCGTGTCCGACCTCGACCCGCTGCACGGGATGATCAGTGAGTACGCCTACCACCCCCATGGCTGGCTGCTGCCCGTCTCGCTGACCTTGCTGGCCGTGGGGTCGGCCTTGTTCGCCGTGGAGATGTCCCGGCGGCACGCCGGGCGCTCGTGCGCGCTCCTGCTCGGCGCGTGGAGCGTCTGTATGTTGCTGATCGCGGCGTTTCCCACGGACAGGCCGGGGGTGTCGCTCTCCATGTCCGGGGGCATCCACCGCTACGCGGCCTTTGTCGCCTTTGTTGGCATGCCCGCGGCGGGTCTCATCATGGCCGGACGCGGTGGCGCGCACGCCCGGACCCTGCGCGGCCTCAGCGTCGCGGCGGGCGTCTTCCTGATCCTGGTGCTGATCCCCTACGCGTCGCGCACATTCGGTGTCGAGCCCGGCGCCGGGGTCGCGGGCCTCACCCAGCGCCTGGTCGTGGTGACGGAAGTGGTCATCCTCACCCTGATCGGGCTGAAGAACGCGGGCACGCGCGCGCCCCGCCCCGCCGGTCGCCCCGCGCGCGTGGAGGCCGCGGGGGAGACCGTCGCGGGCGCGCCCGTGAGCGCCGCCGTCCTGCAGAAGATCTAGCTCAGCCGAGCCGGATCAACACGAGCCCGGCTACAGGGCTAGATGAGCCCGAGCCCGGCCACGGCGTCGCGCTCCTCGCTCAGCTCGCGCACCGAAGCGTCGATGCGCTCGCGGGAGAACGCGTTGACCGGCGCGCCCTGGACGATCTCCCAGCGCCCGCCGCGGGACACGGCCGGGAACGACGAGATCAGCCCCTCGGGGACGCCGTACGAGCCGTCGGAGGTCAGCGCGACGGATGTCCAGTCGCCCTCGGGGGTGCCGTTCACCCAGTCGTACACGTGGTCGATGGCCGCGTTCGCCGCCGAGGCCGCCGAGGACGCGCCCCGCGCCTCGATGATCGCCGCGCCGCGCTTGGCCACCGTCGGGATGAAGGTGTCGCGCAGCCACGCCTCGTCCACCTGCTCGGCCGCGATCTTGCCGTTGACCTCGGCGTTGTACAGGTCGGGGTACTGCGTCGCCGAGTGGTTGCCCCAGATCGTCATCTTGGAGATCGAGGTCACCGGGACGTCCAGCTTGGCGGCGAGTTGCGACAGGGCGCGGTTGTGGTCGAGGCGGGTCATCGCGGTGAAACGCTCGGCGGGCACGTCCGGGGCGTGCGAGCGGGCGATCAGCGCGTTGGTGTTGGCCGGGTTGCCCACGACCAGCACGCGTACATCGTCGGCCGCGTGGTCGTTGATGGCCTTGCCCTGCGGGCCGAAGATGCCGCCGTTGGCCTGGAGCAGGTCGCCGCGCTCCATGCCCGCCGTGCGCGGGCGGGCGCCCACCAGCAGCGCGACGCCGGCGCCGTCGAAGGCGACGTTGGGGTCGTCGCTGATGTCGATGCCCTGGAGCAGCGGGAACGCGCAGTCGTCCAGCTCCATGGCCGTGCCCTCGGCGGCCTTGACGGCCTGCGGGATCTCCAGCAGGCTGAGCCGCACGGGAACGTCCGGGCCGAGAAGCTGGCCTGAGGCGATGCGGAAGAGCAGCGCGTAGCCGATCTGACCGGCGGCGCCGGTGACGGTGACCTTGACGGGAGCCTGCGTCATGACGTTTCCCTACGTGGACGTGTGAAGGTTTCCGAACAGCCGAAGGCTATCCGCTCGAAACACCGGCCTCCGCACGCAGGTTCGCCCAAGACGGCGCGGACGGGCGCCGCCGCGCCTCGTTGACGCGCGGTCGCCGGAGATCTACGGTACGGGCACCCCTCCGACGCCGGAAGAAGCCGGACTAAGCCGGGAGGCCGCGTGCCGATGGTCCAGACCGTCCGTGGGCCGGTGGACGCCGGAGCCCTCGGGCAGACGCTCATGCACGAGCACGTCTTCGTCGTGGACCCGCAGAGCCTCGGCGACTACGGCGCCGGGAACTGGTGGGACGAGGAGCACCGCATCGCGGACGCGATCGCCAAGCTGCGCCGGCTCGTCGCCCGGGGCGTGTCCACCATCGTCGACCCGACGGTCTGGGGGATCGGCCGGTACATCCCGCGCATCCAGCGGGTCGCCGCCGAGGTGCCCTCGCTCAACATCATCGTCGCCACCGGCGTCTATACCTTCGCCGACGTGCCCTTCCGGTACTCCCACCACGGTCCGGGCACGGTGTTCGACGCCCCGGAGCCCATGGTCGACGACTTCGTGAAGGACATCACCGAGGGCATCGCCCGCACGGGCGTGAAGGCGGCGTTCCTCAAGTGCGCGATCGACCATCACGGTCTCACGCCGGGCGTCGAGCGCGTCCTGCGCGCCGTGGCGAAGACCCACGCGCGGACGGGCGTGCCGATCACCGTTCACACCAATCCGCACGCTCACACCGGGATCGCCGCGGTGGACGTGTTCACCGAGGAGGGGGTGGACCTCACCAAGGTCGTGCTCGGCCACTCGGGCGACAGCAACGACCTCGACCACCTCATGCGCCTCGCCGACACGGGGGCGACCCTGGGTATGGACCGCTTCGGCCTGGACGCCTACAACCCCACCGCGTCGCGTGTGGACACGATCGTGAGCCTCTGCGCGCGCGGCTACGCCGACCGCATGGTGCTCAGCCACGACACCGCCTGCTTCATGGACATCGTCGGCGGCCAGTGGGACTACCTCGTCGAGCACCTCGCCCCGAACTGGCACTACGGGCACATCCACGACGACGTGCTCCCCGCCCTGCGCGAACGAGGCGTCACCGAGGCCCAGATCCACCAGATGCTCGTGGACAACCCCCGCAGGCACTTTTCCTGAACGGTCCGGGACAGCGGCGGTGACCCCAAGGTATTCGAATGGTGGATCAGCGCATGGCCGGGCGAGGACGGTCGTCTTCGCCCGGAAAACGCCCGGCCGGCGCCCTTGGTGCGTCACCCTTCGGGTGAGCACGGGAGGGCGCCGGCCGGAACAGGTGTTCGGCGTGCCCGCGATCCGTGGGACGTGCCTACTTGAGGCCCTTGTCGAGGCCGGCCTTGCGGAGGGCTTCGGCGAGGGCGCCGCCGACGGGGGCGCGATCCTGCTTCGGCTGGCCGCCGCCGCGCCGGTCGGGCCGCTTGCCGCCGCCGCCCCGGTTGCGGTCACGCCCGCCGGAGCCGTCCTGTGCGCCCTGGCCGCCGCCCGATCGGGCCGGTGTCTCGTCGTCGAGGCGCAGCGTGAGGGAGATGCGCTTGCGCGGGATGTCGACGTCGAGCACCTTCACGCGGACGATGTCGCCGGGCTTGACCACCTCGCGGGGATCTTTCACGAAATTCCTGGACATGGCGGACACGTGCACGAGGCCGTCCTGGTGCACGCCGATGTCCACGAAAGCCCCGAACGCGGCCACGTTGGTCACCACGCCCTCCAGCAGCATGCCCGGCGCGAGGTCCGCGAGCGTCTCCACGCCCTCCTTGAACGTCGCCGCGCGGAAGGCCGGTCGCGGGTCGCGTCCCGGCTTCTCCAGCTCCTTGAGGATGTCGGTGACCGTCGGCAGGCCGAACGTGTCGTCGGCGAACCGGGCGGGCTCCAGCGTGCGCAGCGCCGCGGTGTTGCCGATCAGCGTCTTGATGTCCCCGCCGGCGACGTCGAGGATGCGCCGCACCACTGGATACGCCTCCGGGTGCACACTGGAGGCGTCCAGCGGGTCGTCGCCGCCCGGAATGCGCAGGAAGCCCGCGCACTGCTCGAACGCCTTCGGGCCGAGCCGCGCGACGTCCTTCAGCGCGCGCCGCGACCGGAAAGGGCCGTGGGTGTCGCGGTGCAGCACGATGTTCTCGGCCAGGCCCGAGCCGATGCCCGACACGCGGGTCAGCAGCGGCGCCGACGCCGTGTTGACGTCCACGCCGACCGCGTTCACGCAGTCCTCGACCACCGCGTCCAGCGAGCGGGACAGCTTCGTCTCGGCGAGGTCGTGCTGGTACTGGCCGACGCCGATCGACTTGGGGTCGATCTTGACGAGCTCGGCCAGCGGGTCCTGCAGGCGGCGGGCGATCGACACCGCGCCGCGCAGCGACACGTCCAGGCCGGGCAGCTCCTGCGAGGCGTACGGCGAGGCGGAGTAGACAGAGGCCCCGGCCTCCGACACCACGATCTTGGTGAGCTTGAGGTCGGGGTGGCGCTTGATGAGGTCGCCCGCGAGCTTGTCGGTCTCGCGGGACGCGGTGCCGTTGCCGATGGCGATCAGCTCGACGCCGTGCTGCGCGGCGAGCCGGGCGAGCGTCGCGATCGACTCGTCCCAGCGCCGCCTCGGCTCGTGCGGGTAGATCGTCTCGGTCGCCACCACCTTGCCCGTGGCGTCCACGACGGCGACCTTCACGCCCGTGCGCAGGCCCGGGTCCAGGCCCATGGTCGGACGGGTGCCCGCGGGCGCGGCCAGCAGCAGGTCGCGCAGGTTGGCGGCGAACACGCGCACGGCCTCGTCCTCGGCCGCCTGCCACAGGCGCATGCGCAGGTCGATGCCCAGGTGGACGAGCACCCGTGTGCGCCAAGCCCAGCGCACGGTGTCCAGCAGCCAGCGGTCGGCCGGCCTGCCGCGGTCGGCGACGTCGAAGTGGCGGGCGATGCGCGCCTCGTAGGAGTTCGGGCCGTCCTCGGCGGGAGCCTCCTCGGGCTCCAGGGTGAGGGCGAGCACCTCTTCCTTCTCACCGCGGAACATCGCGAGGACGCGGTGCGAGGGCAGCTTGGTGAAGGGCTCGGCGAAGTCGAAGTAGTCGGAGAACTTGGCCCCGGCCTCCTGCTTGTCCTCCCTGACCTTCGCCACGAGACGGCCGCGCGACCACATCTGCTCGCGCAGCGGGCCGATCAGGTCGGCGTCCTCGGCGAAGCGCTCGATGAGGATGGCCCGCGCGCCCTCCAGCGCGGCGGCGGCGTCCGCGACGCCCTTGTCCGCGTCGACGTACCCCGCGGCGGCCTGCTGCGGGTCGTGCGAGGGGTCGGACAGGAGCAGGTCGGCCAGCGGCTCCAGCCCGGCCTCGCGGGCGATCTGCGCCTTGGTGCGGCGCTTGGGCTTGAAGGGCAGGTAGATGTCCTCCAGCCGGGCCTTGGAGTCGGCCGCCATGATCTGCGCTTCGAGCGCGTCGTCCAGCTTGCCCTGGGAACGGATCGACTCCAGGATCGCCGCGCGCCGCTCCTCCAGCTCGCGTAGGTAGCGCAACCGCTCTTCGAGCGTGCGCAACTGCGCGTCGTCGAGCATCTCGGTCGCTTCCTTGCGATAGCGGGCGATGAACGGCACGGTGGCGCCGCCGTCGAGCAGCTCGACGGCCGCCCGCACCTGCCGCTCGCGCACGCCGAGTTCGTCGGCGATCCGCTGATGAATGGAGATCGTCACGGTCTTGGTCCGCCTTCGGTTCGAGGTCCGGGGAAGATTGTGCACGCCCCGTCCCCCGATTGTCGCGCGCCGCCGGACCGGGGCGGGCGCGGTTCGCTCCCCGGGAACGCGAAAGGGGAGCCGCGCCCCGCGCGCGGCTCCCCTCGGTGCCTGGGGCTTAGCCCAGGCCGTTCTTCATCGCGGTGATCAGCTCGCCGTTGGTGGTGTCACCGGTCAGCTCCCAGAAGAAGGAGCCGCCGAGACCCTGGTTCTTGGCGTAGCTCATCTTTCCGGCGATCGTGGACGGGGTGTCGTAGCTCCACCACTGGTTACCGCAGAAGGCGTACGCGGTGCCGGCGACGGTGCCGTTGGCGGGGCAGCGGGTCTTGAGGACCTTGTAGTCCTCGATGCCCGCCTCGTAGGTGCCCGGAGCCGCGCCGGTGGCCGAGCCGCCGGGGGCGGCCTGGGTCACGCCGGACCAGCCGCGGCCGTAGAAGCCGATGCCGAGCAGCATCTTGCTCGCCGGGACGCCCTGGGCCTTCAGCTTCTGGACGGCGTCGTCGCTGTTGAATCCCTGCTGCGGGATGCCGGGGTAGGAGGTGAGGGGCGAGTGCGGCGCGGTCGGGCCCTGCGCGTTGAAGGCGCCGAAGAAGTCGTACGTCATGACGTTGTACCAGTTGACGTACTGCGAGGCGCCCGCGTAGTCCGCCTTCTCGATCTTGCCGCCCGAGGAGCCGTCGGCCGTGATGGCGCCGGTGACCAGGTAGTTCGAGCCGAAGCGGTTGCGCAGGGCCTGGAACACGTTCTTGAGCGCGTTCGGGCCGCTGTTGTCACAGGTCAGGCCACACGCGTTCGGGTACTCCCAGTCGATGTCGATGCCGTCGAACACGTCGGCCCAGCGCGGGTCCTCGACCAGGTTGTAGCAGGAGTTGGCGAAGGCGGTCGGGTTCGCGGCGGCCTGCGCGAAGCCGCCGGACCAGGTCCAGCCGCCGAACGACCAGAGGACCTTGAGGTTCGGGTACTTGGCCTTGAGCTTGCGGAGCTGGTTGAAGCTGCCGCGCAGGGCGCCGTTGTCCCAGGTGTCGGCCACGCCGTCGACGCTCTCGGCGGCGCTGTAGGCGCGGTCGTAGTCGGCCCAGGTGTCACCGATGGTGCACTGGCCGTTGGTGACGTTACCGAACGCGTAGTTGATGTAGCCGAGCTTGGCGGCCGAGCCGCTGGTGTCGATGTTCTTGACGTGGTAGTTGCGCCCGTAGATGCCCCACTCCACGAAGTAGCCCAGCAGCTTGTTGCCGCCACCGCCGCCACCGCCGGGCTGGGTGGTGACGTTGAGGGTGTTGCTGACGCCCGAGAGGTTGCCGGCCGCGTCGCGGGCCCGGACCGTGTAGGAGTACGCCGTGTTGGCCGACAGGCCGCTGTCGGTGTAGCTCGTGCCGGTGGCGGTGGTCACGAGGTTGCCGCCGCGGTAGACGTTGTAGCCGGTGACGCCCACGTTGTCGGTGGAGGCGTCCCACGCCAGCGAGACGCTGGAGGAGGTCGTCCCCGTGGAGCGCAGGTTGCCGGGCACGCTCGGCGGGGTGGTGTCGCCACCGCCACCGCCGCCGGTGGTGACGTTGAGGGTGTTGCTGACGCCCGACACGTTGCCGGCCGCGTCGCGGGCGCGCACGGTGTAGGAGTACGCCGTGTTGGCCGACAGGCCGCTGTCGGTGTAGCTCGTGCCGGTCACGGTCGTGACCAGGTTGCCGCCGCGGTAGACGTTGTAGCCGGTGACGCCCACGTTGTCGGTGGAGGCGTCCCACGCCAGCGAGACGCTGGAGGAGCTCGTTCCCGTGGAGCGCAGGTTGCCGGGCACGCTCGGCGCGGTGGTGTCGCCACCGCCGCCGCTCACCGGCGTCCACAGCGCGGGCACGATCGGCGGCTCCCAGCCGACAAGAGAGGTGTGGCTCTGGACGCACCGGTAGTCCACGCCGTTGTAGGTGACGATGTCGCCTGCGTTGTACCACGTGTTCGGAGCCCAGGCCGCGGCCATCGCGACCTTGCTGGACGCGGTCGCCGTGGCGGACGCGCTGGGGCTGAGGGCCACCGCTGTGCCGAGCGGGAGGACCATCGCCCCCGCCGCGATCATGACTTTGACGAACTTGAGTTTCATACGTGCTCCACGTCCATCAGGCGGAGTGAAAGGGGGGTCGATCTGGACGCAAATGCGGAGCCGGGGCCGCCACCGATGCCGGGGCGCGGCGCCGGCCTGTCGCCGGTGTTGCCGTGGCGACTGGGGGAGCTGGAGGGGTGGTCGGTGGGGATCGCGGCATGGTGCGACCTTCCTACCTCGTGTTGTAGTCCTTATTTTTAGGAAGCTTTCCTTTTAATTAGCTGGAAACCTACCTGGAGGCGCTTGCGCCGTCAATGTTTTCCTGACATCTCGGACTCACTCGAGGCCGTGGCGTGGGGCGTCCCGCCGGCTCGCGGTCGGCGGCCGGGGCTACGCTCGGGAGCCATGAGCGCAGACAGCGGAGGGCGCGGGCCATACGAGCGGCACGCGGCGGCCATCGAGGCGGAGACCGACCGGCTCGCCGAGGCCGCGCGGAATGCCGGGCCGGACGCGCCGGTGCCCACCTGCCCGGGCTGGACCATGACCAAGCTGGTCAAACACGTCGGGATCATCCAGCGGTGGGCCGAGCACATCGTGCGCGAGCGCGTCCAGCGGAGGATCAGCCCCCGCGAAGTGCCCGTCACGCTCCCCGGCGACGCGGACGGGTACCCGGACTGGCTGGCCGCCGGCGCCCGGACCCTCGCCGCCACCCTGCGCGCGGCCGAACCCGGCGACGCGGTGTGGACCTGGGCACCCGGCGGGAACGCCCGGTTCTGGGCACGGCGCATGCTGCACGAGGCCGCCGTCCACCGGGCCGACGCCGAGATCGCCCACGGCGGCGAGCCGCGCTTCGACGCGGACGTCGCCACGGACGGGGTGGACGAGTTGCTCGCCAACCTGGCCGGGGCCCCGGGCGTGCTCGAACGGCTGGCCGCCCTGGACGACGCCGGGCGCACCCTGCACCTCCACGCCACCGACGCCGAGGGCGGCGAGTGGATGATCACCCTGAGCTCGGAGGGGTTCACCTGGACGCACGGGCACGGCAAGGGCGACGTCGCCGTACGCGGCGCCGCAGGCGACCTGCTGCTGCTCGTCTACGGCCGTCTCGCGCCCGCCGGCGGTCGCTTCGAGATCTTCGGCGACCGCGACCTGCTGACCCGCTGGCTGGAGGCGACCCCGATCTAGCGCGTGCCCCGTCCTCCGCGGGATGGCGCCCCTTATGGGTGGACGCCTAGATGCGCTGGGCGGACCACGGGCGGATGTCGAGCGGCAGCGGCGGGATCTCGTTCGGCCGGTCGGTCTCCTCCCGGAGCGTGTCCTGCCCAGCGAGATGGTCGAGGAGTTGAAGTGCTCCCCACGACTAAAGCTAAAGTCGGGGGATTCCAGCCGTCCGGGGCGCCGTCTTCGCGGTTGCTCCAGACGCTGTTGCTTGGCGGTTCGCCTTCCGGCCCACACGGTTGCGTGGTTTGCGCGCCCCAACCCGCACACCCGGCCTGGGCTGTGCGTGCTCCGCCCTCCCGGCGGTGAGGATGTTCTTGGCGGCGTTCACATCAGCATGCTCAGTGTGGTCGCACGAGGTACACCGGAAGACCGCTTGGCTCTCGCGGGACCTCCGATCCACCACCGTGCACACATTGCACCTCTGGCTCGTGTACGCCGGATTGACACTGATCACATGGCTGCCCGTATACCGGGCCCTACTGCGGGTGGCCAGTTCGATGCGGTGCCAGCCCTTGTCCAGGATGGACCGGTTCAAGCCAGACTTACTCGCGGCTCCGCTGGGCAGGAACACACCCGGCCGCCCGGGGTCTGGTCTGGGCTCGACCCCGGCGGTCATGTTCTTGATCGCCAGCGCCTCGAAAACCACCAGCTCGAAGCCCGCGGCCAAGGTGCGGGCGGTCTTGGCGGCGAAGTCCTCCCGGCGTCTGCGGACCTTCCGTGCCAAGCCGGCGACCCGTGCGGCGGCCCGCTCACGCCGCCGGCTGCCTTTGCCGGTGCGGGCGAGGTCACGCTGGAGCTTGCCGGCATGCTCGACCTCCCGGTCGCGGGCGAACACCTTGTGGTGGAAGACGCCGTCCGAGCGGGTCACGACCTTGACCACACCCCGATCGATCCCCACCCCACTACCAGGGTTCGCGTGCCGCTCAGCAGGCGTGACTCCGTCCTCGACGAGGAAGCTGACGTACCAGTGCCCGCCGTCCCGGCAGACCGTGGCGTTCTTGACCTTCCCACCCAGCGGGCGAGTGATGCGGAAGCGGACCCAGCCGAGCTTGGGGAGTCTCGCCCGCGCCCAGCGCCGGTTGAGCCGCTCGACCGTGATCTTCCCGCCCTCGGGAAACCGGAAGCTCGGCGCGTTCCTCACCCGCGACTTCCAACAGACCTTCCACGTCCCATGTTCAGCACATGCCTGGTCCAAGTCGATGAGCGTCTGCTGAAGACAGTGGCCGGGCACCTCCGCCAGCCAGCCGAACTCGGCCTTGGCCTCCACCAGCTGCCGGGCCTGCTCGTGGTAACCGATCCACCCGCCGCGACGGCGGTATATACGACGCTGTTCCAGGGCGGTGTTCCACACACTGCGACAGGCCCCGCCGATCCGCTCGGCGAACCCGGCCTGCTCCTCGGTGAGGTCAAGACGGTACCTACGCCCGGTCAGCACGACACCTCACCGATTCTTCCGGTTCTCGGCGTACCGCTTGACGACCCCCAGGAGTGCCCCGCCCACGGCGGCGACGAAGCAGGAGCTGGCCCACAGGGCCGGCAGGATCGGCAGGGTCGGCAGTTTCGACGTCAACCTCGGGAACTCCAGGCGCAGAACGCGAGAAGAACGGCCCTTGATCGCCTTGACGAGCCTGTGGATGCCGAACTGCGGGTCCACCTCGACCAGCAGGTGAACGTGGCCGGGCACGACCCCCACTTCCACCAGCCACGCCCCCTTCTCCTCGATCACCTCGCGGATCAGCTCTTTCAGCCGAGCCTCGATCCGGCCGCCCAGCACTCGGTGCAGCATGCCTCTCGTAGCATCCTGTCCCCAACGGGTGATATCACCGGCCAATCGGTCCACATCGACTCTCATCTCGGACCTTCTAATTCAGAAATTCGAAAAGCGATCAGCGCATCTATTGAGCGAATCGGTCAGAAGCTGAAGAAAACAACTAGTGTCGAGTCATACCGAGAACTATTTGGAGAATGAGAAAGATCCGTGACGGCATCTCAGTCGAACACTCCAGAGGAGCACGCACTCGACGAGATCAAGCGGCAACGACGCCTTGTTGATCAAATGGCAACCGCGCATTCGTTGTTGAGAGACCAATACCGCAGAAGGGCCACCGCATCGACCTGCGTGCTATTAATAGCATCTGTTGTCGCAACAGCCTTCGCTTTTGCATCTGGCGACGCGAAAGTGACAATAATCCTGATCACAGCTGATCGGTCAATCCTGCTTGGCTGGTTTGCAGTACTCACCTTCTCGCTGACGCTTGTCGACCTGGTGCTTGATTGGCGAGGAACCGCTCGCAGCCACGAAGACGCCGCCCGGCAACTTGCTGCCCTGAAGGCGGAATATCGCACGCCTCCCGCGGAGGGGGTCGAGATCCAAGAACGTGATCGACTCTCGCAGCGCTATCAGGCGGTCATGGACGCCCTGTCCGCGATACCAGAGAAGAAGTTCACGCAGCTCAAGGCACGCCACCTCAGAAAGGTGGAGCTGAGCCGCATCCTCAGCGATCGACCGGGTATAACTGTCAGGCAAGCGCGAAGGGAGCTGCGGAAGCGGTGGACCAACAACACCACAGCGAAATGAACGACCCGCCACCGATATTGATTTCAATCGAAAGGTTGATGTGCCTCTACCTGCGGGCAAAGCGATTTGTGATTGACGCAGGATATGCGCATGAAATTGCCTGGCAAGGCTCGCGTAGAGTGGAGGACAGGTTACGACTAAAGTTTCCAGCACTCAGGAGCGTCAAGTCTAGCACAGAGTATTGTAGGAGAACGTTTCGCCGCTTGTGTCCAGGTAGTCGGCCCTATTCGCTCGGTGGGACGAAGAGTTGGAGACCACTCAGCCTGGATGCACCGCGCCGAATCTGACTTGATTGCCATGAAATGCGAGGAGGCGTCCTGCGAACTAGGGTGATGGGAGTTCTCATGCAAATGCCTATATATCCTGACTGCGGTACACGCGTACGCTCGTGCCGCGACGTCTACGCGCTCAGGCGCTCCGAGGCCGGCGGGGACAGAAGGTCGGGCAGCGGGATGCCCAGCGCCCACTCGGCGAGGTCGCGGCGGTCGAGCATGGCGAGCCCCGCGCCCTGGGCCTCGCGTAACGCGGCCGAGGTGTAGCCGCTGGAGGTGACGAGCAGGCCGGTGTGCCCCGAATAGGCATGCGCCAGGGCGCCGAGCAGGTTGCGCACATGAGGCGAACCGACGTTCGACGACCAGCGTCTGCACTGCACGGCGAACACCCGCCCGTCCGGAGCGACGCCCACCACGTCGACCCCGCCGTCCCCCACGCGGCCCGCCACGCGGACCTTGCGGAACCCGTCCCGCCGGAGCAGCGCGGCCACCAGATGCTCGAACTGCTCGCCGTTCATCTGGTCGATCGTCTCCAGGCGGGCGTTGGCCCGAAGGAACGCGTCACGCTGCCGGCGCGCCCGGCGGATGAGCGGCAGCGCGACCCCGATGGCCGCCGCCGCCGCGAGGAGGGTGGCCATCAGCAGCCACCCCGACGACGCGCGCACGAACCCCACCATCGCGTTCATCAGCGGGACCGCGACCACCAGGCCCACCAACGCCCACATGACGCCGTCGCCGGAGCGCCACCCCACGAGCCGGGCCGTCCACCGTCGCGCCATCGGAACCTCCCTGAGACCCTGAGACCCACGGCACCTCGAGACCGAGATGGCCACACGATGAGTCTGAACCTCGCCACCGACAAAATCGGTACCCGAGCCCGCCACCCGCAGGGTGCGAGCACATTCGCTTGGACCGTCCGCTGATGCGCACAGATCAGCCGGTACCCGAATGTGGTCGGCTTTGATCATTACAGGCCGAACCGGGTCGCCGCACGGTTTTCGGGATCTTGGACACACCGGCGGAGACACGCGCCGGGCCGGGAGGCCGGCCCGGCGGGGCCCGGCCGTCCGGAGCGTTACTGTGTGGCGGCGGTGCGCAGGGCGTGGAACTGCTTCAGCAGGGCGGGGTCGCCGGAAAGGCGGACAAAGGCGTCGTCGCCGCGGTTCCACAGCCAGAGCAGCAGCGGCCCGGCGTCGCCACTGACCAGCGCGTCCCCTTCGAACCCGGTCTTCGCGTCCTCGACGTGGACGCGGCCGGGAAGCACGCCCTCGCCGGGGATAGCCCTCAACGTCCAGGCGTGGTGGCTCGTGGAGACCGAGAGGGGTCGCTCGTCGGGCTCGTCCAGCAGGGTGCCGAAATCGTCGAGCCAGCGGGTGCTCCCGTAGCCGAGGAAGAGCTTGAGGACCTCGTCGATGCCGTCGAGGGCGAGATCGTCCGGGATCGGGGAGACCGGCCGCCCGGCCGTCAGCTCGGCGTCGACGCGGTGGATCACCGTCTCCTGGGCCATGCGGCGGATCCAGAAGCCCACCGTCTGGTCGGGCTCGTGCCACGTGGCCGCGCGATCCTCGGGGGAGTGCGCCGAGAACTGGCCGATCAGCACGGCATGGGTCTTGGCCAAGGACGTCACGGGGTCGTCGTCGAGGACCCCCGGGGGCCATTCCTCGGGGAAGGCTCCGAGCCGGATGGACTCGGCCTTGTGCAGGTAGACCTTGGCGACGTGATCGGCGAGGTCGGCGGCGCTCCAATCGGGACAGGACGGCACCCGGGCGGACGGATCGGCCGCCGCCACGGCGTCCCTCAGCAGCGCGAAGTCGTCCTCAAAACAGCCAAGAAGGCGAGAGAAATCCATCCTTCCATCGAACCAGCCACCACCGACAACCTGCACCGAATTTCCGTCGATCACCGACCTGAGCCGCCGACGCAGACGCCACAGGGGCGGTAGCCCGCCGCTTCGGCTTGCTCGGCGGAGCCGAACCGAAGGATCTCGTGCAGGTCGTAGCCCTGCGCCTCCCCGCCGGACCGTCCCGCGAGTAGCCCCCAGCAGTCCTCGCGGGCGTGATAGGCGTCACCGGCGCCAGTGGCGATCAACTCGTTCATCGGATGCCCTCTCTGGTCGCTCCGGTATACCCGGCCCGTCACACCCCGCGCCGAGAATATCCGGCCGCCCGAGGTATATGAAAGGTGTTCCTGATTCAAGACGATGCGGTCCTCGGTGCCGCGTCCAGATCACGATCCGGATCCTGGTCCAGATGTCGTGTCCGTATTCCCGTATTCGGCGCGTGAACATTCAGAGAAATCGACGGGCCTCCGCCGAGCCGTCGCCACGGTAAGAACGGAAACGCCGGTCTCAATATCCTCAGGATTCACATACCGCGGCTGGCGAGGGCGCCATGTGACAGGCATATGAGCAGTTCAGAGGCGCTGTTCAACGCTGATGAGAGGCTTCGGAAGGGTGTGGCGAGGTCGTCCGGTCCTCCGCGTCCCTGTTTCGTCCCAGCCGACCGGGCGAATGATGAACGTCCGGATTCGCCGTTCGTCGCCAGTGCCGTCCTCTTTCCGGATTCTCACCGGAAATTGTCGGTTCGGCCGTCTAGCATTCAGCCTTATGTAAGGTCCTCGCAGCGGCGCCGGGCCGGTCGCCTCCTTCCCGATCAGAGCGTCCAGGGCGTCATCTGCCGTGCCATCCCGCCATCCCAGTGGCGGTTCTCCCATTCAGCGACGAACCGGAGTTCTGGCATGAACACCCCCGATGTCCCGTCCTCTGCCCACTCGCCCGTCCGGCGCGTGGCGATCGGCACCGCGAAGACCGTGGGTGTCCTGGCGGGAGTGGCCGCCGTGCTCTGGTTGCTGGTCGCCGCAGTACGCCTGATCGTCGCCTACCACGTCGTCGCCCTGCTCGCTCTCGCGGTGCTGGGCCTGATGATCGCCGCCTGGGGTGTCGTCAGAGAGGCCAGGAAGCGCAAGGCCGCGATCTTGGAGGAGCGAATCCGGGACCGCGCCCGCTGGGAGCTCGTCGACGCGATGAGCGGGACCGACTTCGAGGACCTGGTCGCCGACCTGCTGCGCCGCGACGGGTTCCGCGACGTGCGCCGGGTCGGCCGCAGCCATGACGGCGGCGTCGACGTCGTGGCGCGTGCGGCGGACGGCCGCTGGATAGCCGTGCAGTGCAAGCGCCAGGCCGCGCGCGTCGGCGCCGACCGCGTCCGCAACCTCATCGGCGCCGTCAACGGCAGCACCTACGGCGGCCACCGCGCGGTCCTCGTCACCTCCAGCGTCTTCACCACCCCGGCCGGCCGGGAGGCCGAGGGCCACGTGCTGCTGGTCGACCGCCACCACCTGGGAGAATGGATGAAAGGCGCGTCCCTCAAGATCTGACGATCCCTACCTGGCGGACGCTGCGGTCGCCCGGCCCCTCAAAGGCGGACACCGCCGCGCTGCGGCCATCGGGGTAAGCGGTGAGACCTGCCGGTCCTTCCGGCTGGGTGCGCGCGCTTTCACCGGGGCGCCGGTCCGCGGGGTGATGAACGGCGAAGCCAGCGCCACCACACGCCGAGCAGCGCAATGAACTCCCTTGACCAAGAGCGAGGATGCCCGGTCGCGGTCGCGGTCGCCCGCTAGGTGGCGAGTTCGGTGTTGAGATGATCCTGGAACTCCCGCACTCGCTCGGTCCGGGAGATCGGCATGCCGCTGCTCGCGGAGAACGGGCGCGGCCTGTTGCCGGCCCACCGGCTCTCCGGCGGTCGCTGTCATGTCCGTTCCGCGACGACCTCGGCCACCGGCGCCCCCGGCAGGGCCGTCATCTTCGCCCTCCCCGCCGGTGACCTCCCAACCCGGAAGGACGACCGACCCTGCTTCACGAGCGGCCCACATTGACGGAGATGACCGTCCGGAGACATTCGAGGCGGGCCGTTGTTCGGGGTCAGGGCTCTTTCAGGCGGTTGTGGAGGTCGTCGATGTCTTTGACGAACCAGATGTGGCGGCCGCGGTTGCTTTCCAGGACCAGGGACCGCAGGGCGGGGCTGGTCGTGGTGTGGGGGGAGATGTCGCCGACCACGGCCATGCCGATTCCGTAGTTGACGAACTTCTGCATGATGTCGCCCGCCACGCGCGTGTTCAGGCGGAAGAACGCGTCGTCGAGGCGCGCGGCGGGTACGGCCACCCAGCGCGCCTGATGTCCGAACGCGTCCCCGATGACGTCCAGGGCGTCCTGCTCGTTCCGCAACGTTTGTCCGTCGGCGGTGCATACCAGTACGGGTACGCCGTGCATGTTCACCAGGTCGTCAGGCACGGCTGCCCTCCGGGGTGCGCAGGAACTCCAGGATCTGGGGTGTCTGGCCCTGCAGGTAGTGGCCGGCGTCGGGCAGCATGCGCACGGTGGCGTGCGGCGCGAGTCGTTCCAGCCGCCGGCGGGTCTGGTGGGAGTCCAGGATGGCGTCCCGGTCGCCGACGACGGCCAGTACGGGCATGGTGAGCCGCCGCAGCGCGTCATCGCCGAATACGGGCAGGTGGCGCCTGGGCAGGAAGTACTTATTGATCAGCAGGATGAACTCCACGAACGCCCGCGTCTGGGGCGACTGCCGCGCCGCCGGCTCGGGCTTCGTGCCGAGGATCATGTGCATCGCCTTGCTCCGTCCCCAGGCGCCGCCGAGCAGCGACAGCGACAGCGCCGCGATCAGCACGCCGGACTTGAGCTTGCCGATGCCGCCTGGGCACAGCAGCGCCAGGCGCTCCACCCGCTCGGGCCGGCGGGACGCGTAGTCGACGCCGAGCCACCCGCCGAGCGACACCCCTACGATGGACGCGAGCTCGACGCCGAGCCCGTCCAGCACGTCGTCGAGCCACCGCGCGTAGGCGTCGGAGGTCATGGGCGGCCGGGCGGGCGCGCTCAGCCCCGGTTCGCCGATCATGTCCACGGCATAGACGCGGAAGTTTCGCGACCAGTCGGCCGCCTCGCCGATCCACACCGCCGTGTTGGCCGCCGAACCGTGAAAGAGCAGCAGGGGAGGCGCGTCGGGCGGCCCGCAGGCGACGACGAAGGTCTCGCCCTGACTCGTGGGGAGCCGCACCTGCTCGATGGGCACCGGCCACCGCTCGAGGTACGCCCGGTACCGCTCCTCGACGGCCCGCGCGCCCACTTCAGACTTGTAGATCACTGGTTCTACTCCTTCACCATCACGCCGACGAGCCTGAGCAGCTCGGCGGTGTCGTCGGGACTCCCGATCAGGATGATCTTCAGCTCCGCCCGCTCTTCGTCGTAGATCGTCTCGACGCGCAGGCGCTCCTCGTCCGGGCCGCGGCCGATGGTCGAGGCCATCAGGAGGGTGCTCAGACGGTCCATCGCCTCGCGGCTGATCGCATCGACGCGCACGACGCACGACGCCTCGGCCCGGCGGTGGCGCCCGGCCGTCTCGGCGGCGGGCGGGGCCACGGGACGACCGGCGAAGGCGTCCAGCTCTTCGCGGGGAATCCTGTACTGCTTGCCGATGCGGACCGCCTTCAGTCGCCCGTCGCGGACGTACGCGCGCACGGTCTTGACGTGAAGGCCCAGCAGGTCGGCCACCTGCTGGACGGAGTACGGCGGTTGAGACACGGACTGCCTTCCCTGGAGTTCCTTATATTTCCGCATACTACCCATATGGGTGCGTGATAGGGAAGATTGAGGAAGTTCTGTTGTCTGTGGCTGACCGACCCTGGGCCGTCGGTGGATGCCCGGCTCGGGCGGGGCGGAATTGTCGGTGGGGGCGGTTAACGTACGCCCTGTGACAACCTCCGACGTCTCTCTCGCAACAGCGCCAGCGGCGCCGCCCGCGCCGTTCACCGCGCTCGGGCGCACGGTCGTGCTCGTGGACGAGCTCGAGGTCGTGGTCCAGATGAAGGGCGCCGCTTTATGATCATCGTCGATCAGATCCGCGGGGTCGCGCTCGCGCTTCCGCGCACCACGGAGCACCTCATCCACGACTACGTGAAGTTCCGGGTGGGCAAGATCGTCTATGTGAACATCTCCCCGGACGAGACGCTGATGGGCTTCGGGTATCCGAAAGAGGAGCGAGCCGCCCTGGTCGCCCTCGAGCCGGACAAGTTCGTCATGCCTCGGCCGTCGAGCGAGCGCTTCAACTGGGTGCGGGTCCGCCTGTCGGCCATCGACGAGGCCGAGATGCGCGAACTGGTCGTCGAGTCCTGGCGCATGGTCGTCCCGAAGAAGGTGTCCGCCCTGATCCCTTAGGACCTCGCCCTGCCGGGCGCGTGCGCGACGCTCGGAGCCGGTGCGCCAGGCATGACCAGGGCCGACGACAGCGCGTTACGCTGTTGTGCATGACCATGCCGGATCTTCGCTGGGTCGACGTGGAGCCGCTTCCTCATCTCAATGGTGACCTCGAGTCGGTCCTTGAGTCGGTGCGATCTCTTCAGCGTGCGTGGAAGGCGGTCGTGTCGTCGAACGACGCGGCCTTCCAGGAGGCTCGTCGGCGTTCACTGCGCAGGCATGCCATCGAGACCGGCATCATCGAGCGCCTCTACGACGTGGACTGGGGCGTTACCGAAGCCCTTGTCGCAGAGGGCATCACGGCTGACGCGGTGGCACGCGCAAGCGACGGTACGGTCTCCGAGGAGGTGCTTGAGATCATCCGGTCGCAGTACGACGCGCTGCAGTTCCTCACGCAAGCCGCTCGTGACGGACGAGACGTATCCATCTCGCTCGTCAAAGAACTCCACGTCGCACTGACGCGACAGCAGTCCACCTATCTCGCCACTGGCCCGGACGGACGGGCCTTCCAAGCCACCTTGCATCATGGGGAGTGGAAGACCCAGAAGAACCACGTCACTCGCCCCGACGGTTCGGTGCTGGAGTACACCCCCCCTGAGCAGGTGGCTTCGCAGATGGGTGAGCTCGTCAAGCTTTATCACGAGATCGAGAACTGCGACCCGATCGTCCGTGCGGCGTGGCTTCACCATCGCTTCGTCCGTATTCACCCGTTCGAGGACGGCAACGGGCGTGTCGCACGCTGCCTCACCCTGCTCGGACTCCTCAAGAGTGATCTGGCACCTCTGGTCGTGGACCGGCGGGAGCGAGACCGGTACCTGCAATCCCTGGACAGGGCCAACGAGGGAGATCTCCGCCCCCTCGTACGCTTTTTCGCGGAGTTGGAGATCGTCGCTCTTCGCAGTGAGCTTGAACGGCCAGTGGAAGCCGGCGTCGCGGAACTCTCCGGCGGTGCTCTGGCCGTCCTCGAAGCCGGCGTTGATCGCTTGCGCAGGCTGCAAGGGGAGAGCGGCGCGTCTGAGCGTGCGGAAAGGGTGTCCCTGCTGGCAGACAGCGTCCATGAACAGATCAGGGCATGGTTGAACGACATGGCCCAGAAGTTCAGTGTCGTGCTGAAGAGCGGGATCGATTCCCAGGCACACGCTTCGGTTCAGGACGCGGCACCCCCGGACCAGCGGGCACGTTTCTGGCGACGTCAAGTGATCAGAACGGCGCGGAGTGTCGACTTCTTCGTCAACCTTCAGGACGGCGTGTGGTGGACACGGCTTCGGATCTCCGCCCTAGGCCAGGAGCTGAGGTACCTCGTGTTCCTGCAGAAGGTGGGCCGGGGGGAGACCGGAGTCCTGGCGATGACCGTATACGCGGAAGTTGTGGGCAGCGAGGGAGAGGAAGAAGGTCGTCAGGACATCGAGCCATTGGTCATCTCGACTCCGACCGAGTCGGTCACCTGGACCTACACGGACGCCCCAGGTGCTCGTTGGGAGAGCGTGGTGGAAGTTCTCGATACGACCCTCGCGGGTGCCCTGCACAGGTTCACTTCAGGGCTTGGGTGATGGCCGTCTGCGCGGACGGCGGCGCGCAGCTGCGTCGAGTTGGCTGCCTTGCCGGGCGGTGGATGGGCCAGGTCGCCGTGCTTTCGCGTGTGCCGGCAGGCCGGCCGGGCGGGTTACTGTGAGCCGGGTGACTGGAGTTTGCGGCGTAGGTCGGCGGCCTGGGGGTGGCCGAGGTCGCGGAAGATCTCGTACGCCTCCAGCCAGCGCTCGCGGGCCGTCTGCGGGTCGCCGACGGCCTCGCTCGCGTCGCCGAGGTGCCCGAGAATCTGGGCCCGTAACTGGGGGCTCTCCATCGTGCCGACGACCCGGAGGCCACCCTCGTAGTGGTGGATCGCGGCCACCAGGTCGCCCAGCCGCTGGTGGAGAAGCCCCAGCGTGTCCCAGGTGACCACCTCGTTGGCCCGGTCACCCGCCCGTTGCTGGAGCTCCAGCGCGCGCTCCTGGAACGGCAGCGCTTTCTCGTACGCGCCCAGCTCGGCGTGGTACCAGCCCACCGCGAGGGCGGCCTTGCCCGCCCACAGCGGGTCGTCGATCTCGGTGAAGATCGACAACGACTGCTCGGCCTGGTCGAGCGCGGGCTCGCCGTCGCCCTGCAGCCAGTAGACATAGGACAGCACGAAGCGGTTCTCCCCCTCGCCCGCCCGGTCCGCGGCGGCGATGCTCAGCTCCAGCGCCTCCCGCATGTGCGTGTGCGCGTCGTCGAAACGCTGGAGCCGTCCGTTCACCGCGCCGAGGAAGCGGTGCGCGTGCGCGGCCGCGGGCCGGTCTGTCATGGCGGTCGCCGCGCGCAGCGCCACCGCCCACGCCGCCCCCTCGTCCTGCCAGCGCCGCCGGTCGTTCAGGAAGGTGTCCAGCGCCCAGCTCAGCTGCCACGCGTGCCGGTGCATGCCTTCTTCCTCGGCCTGCCGCAGCGCGGTGAGCAGCACCGCCTGCTCGGTCTCCAGCCATTCCAGGGCCGTCTGGAGATCGAGCACGTGTTTCGGCTCGGCCCCGTCCGCGGGCGCGCGGAGGGGCATCGGGATGGGTGCGCGCACCGGGTTCAGCACCAGATCGGCGTGGTACGCGGTGTGCGTGTAGTGGTCGAGCAGCCGGGTCAGGGCCCCCTGCCGCGCGGCCTCGGGCTCCTCGGCCCGGGCGCGTTCGGCGGCGTAGGCGTGCAGCAGGTCGTGCATCCGGTAGCGGCCGGGCGCGTGCTCGACGACCAGGCTGGCGTCGGTCAGTTCGGCCAGCGTCCGGCGGACCTCCGGCAGCGCCCGGCCGGCCAGCGCGGCGACGGCCGCCACCGCGATGTCGGCGCCCGACGCCAGCCCGAGCAGCCGGAACAGTCGTGCGGCGTTCGGGCTCAGCGCGTCGTAGGACCACGAGAACACCGCGTCGATCTCGAGGGCCGCGAGCCGCCCGCCCGGGTGGCGCAGCTCGGCGGCGATCGTCGTGGGCCGGAAGCCGGTGAGCCGCGCCCGCGCTCCGACCAGCGCCAAGGCCAACGGGAGCCGTCCGCACGCGGCCGCGATGGCGGCCACGGCGTCACCGTCCGCTGCCTCGGGCTCTGGGCGTGTCCTGGGGTGGAGGCGGTGGGCGAGGAGGTCGACGGCCTCATCGAGTTCGGGGACGTCGAGTGTCAGGGCGGCGGCGCCGGTCTCCGCGATGAGGGCGGTGAGTCGGCGGCGGCTGGTGACGATCGTGCGGGCGGCCGGGCCGGACGGCAGCAGCGGCCGGACCTGGTGGGCGTCGCGGGCGTTGTCCAGGACGACCAGCAGAGCGCGGCCGGCGGACCGGCTGCGGTAGAGGGCCACCTGCGCCGTGAAGCCGGACGGGATGCGGTCGAGCGGCACGCCGAGGGCGTCCAGGAACCCGCGGATCACCTCCGCCGGGTCGAGCGCGGCGTGCCGCGAGAAGCCGCGCAGGTCCACGTAGAGCTGGCCGTCGGGGAAGCGTGGCGCGGCCAGGCGGGACCAGTGCACCGCGAGCGAGGTCTTGCCGACGCCGGCGGGGCCGGAGACGGTCACTACCGCGGCCGTGGCGGCGTCGAGCGCGTGCAGAGCTTCGGCACGACCGGTGAATCCGCCGACGTCGGCGGGCAACTGCGCGGGGGCCGGACGGGCTCCGGCGTCCGGCCGGCCGGTGGGCGAAGCGGCGGCCTCAGCTTGGACGGTGGGCGAAGGGGCGGCGTCTGTTCGGGCGGGGCTTGAGAGGGCGGCGTCGGGCTGCGTGGCGAGCTGGAAGGTGGTCCGGTCGGCCGGGGACAGCTTCAGCGTGTCGGCGAGTACCCGGACGGTGCTGGCCCGGGGCGCCGCGACGCGGCCGGACTCGAGCTCGCGGATCTGCCGCTCGCTGATGCCGGACAACGCGGCCAGCTCCTCCTGCGTGAGCAGTGCCCGAACCCGGAAGTCGCGCAGCACGCTGCCGAACATCGATTCCCTTCCCGCACGACCACGTCAACCGATTCAACCGATCAAGCACCGATTGCAGCCTAACCGCCGGTGAACCGCCGGTCGCACGCCTGCCGCCGGACCCGGCGCGCACGGTTTCCTGGAGGTACCTCGCCGGCCCGATCAGCGGAGGCCAGATGAAGTTCCGCACACGAAGACGGCGCTCGCCGCAGGGCCGTCGCCGGCGTTCGCCACGGCGGTGAGTCGGCGGCGAGGTGTGCGGGGCGACCGTCGAACCAAGCTATCGAACCAAGAGTCAAACCGGCCACCCCGAACACGGTTCGCGTCGCGGCAGACGTGGGCCGCGGCATGCGGGACGGCACATGGACCCACCACGAGTTCTCCGCCGGTGTCCACAAGGCACCGGCTCAAAGGAAAGGAAGGCACATGCTGAAAAGAATCGCGCGACGCGCGGCCGTTCTCCCGTTGGTCTTCACCGCTCTCTTTGCCGCACAGCCCGCCAACGCCGCGAGCGGGGGCGGCTGCACCGGCGCGTACCCCATCAGTTCGTGCATCTCGGTCAGCGGTGTCAGCGTGGTGGCCGACTTCTACATGAACGCCACCCCGGACATCAGCCGTTGCTGGGCCCAGATGGAAGTCCGTACGTCGACCCACGGCACGTATTGGTCTGCCAGGTACCGGATCGACCGCACGGGCCGGTTCGGCCCCATTTCGGGGAACATCAACTCGATGCCGTGGAAGAACGGTTCCGCCGTCAACGTCGTCCACGTCACCACATGTAGCGGTTACGCCCACGGTGACTTCACCAGCCCGCGCGTCTACTACTAGGCCGCGCGCCTGCCGGATGCCGGGGGGCGTCCAGCCTCCCGGCCCTCACTGACCTGGGGTTTCGCGGTCCGGATCGATCCCGGCCGAGCACCGGGAACCCGCTTAGGAAGGGGCGGCCATGAGAAGCACGAATTCAACGACCTACAAGCGGTCCGTGACGAGTCTCCTCACCGTGGTGATCAGAGCGGTGTTCACCGTCGTCGGCTAGATCTCCGCCGCGAACGTCACCCCCGCCGGGCGCGACCGGCCGAGGATTCCCGGCGAAACGTCAGGCGCCACCTGACCCCGCCCCTCATCCGGCGGGGATGCGGGTGAGGAGGAGGGCCACGTCGTCGTACTGGCGGGGGAGGGCGTCGATGATGGCGGCGCAGGTCTGGTCGAGGGTGTCGTGGGGCTTGCCGAGGGCGCCCTGGAGGTTGGCGATGCCGGTGTCGATGTCCTGCTCGCGGCTTTCGACCAGCCCGTCGGTGTAGAAGGCGAGGGTGGCGCCCGGGGGCATGGCGAACCGCGTGGTGGTGAAGGCGCCGGAGAACTCGGGGTCGCCGAGGCCGAGGGCCAGCCCGGAGGGCAGGTCGAGGACGCGCGCGTCGCCGTCCGGGTCGACCATGATGGGCGGCGGGTGCCCGGCGCGCGAGATCTCGCAGGTGTGGTCCTCCAGGTCGATGATCGCGTACAGGCACGTGGCGCACTGGATGGAGTGCATGTCGTCGGCCATGTGGTCGAGGCGGCGCAGCACTTCGTCCGGGGCGAGGTTGAAGCCGTTGAGGGCGCGGACGGCGGCGCGCAGCTGGCCCATGCCGCCGGCGGCGACGGCGCCGTGGCCCATCGCGTCGCCGATGACCAGGCCGATGCGGCCCGGCCCGAGCGGGAACACGTCGTACCAGTCGCCGCCGACCGTCATGTCGCTCGCGGGAAGGTAGCGGTGGGCGAGCTCAAGGCCGGGCGGGACGGTGAGGATGCTCGGCGCGAGGTTCTGCTGGAACGCGTGGGTGGTGCGGCGTTCCCGCGAGTAGAGGCGGGCGTTGTCGATGCAGATGGCGGCGCGCGCGGCGAGGTCGGCGGCGAGGGTCTCGTCGTGGGCGTCGAAGGCGGCGCGCTCGGGGTTGCGGGTGAGGGTGATGAACCCGAGGACGGTGCCCCGGGCGGTGAGCGGCGCGGCCAGATAAGACGCGCCGTCGAGGATGCCCGTGGCGGCGTCGCCGAGCACGCCGCTGATCCTGCCGACCTGATCGTTGCCGAGATCCGTGGCGCTGTAGGAGATGGGTGTGCCCGTGTCCATGCAGCGGGTGTTCGGGTGCCCGGCGTCGTACACGCCGATCTCGTTGTCGGGGAACGCCTTCTTCCAGTCGTGGCCGTTCTGGTAGCGGGCGTCGAGGCGGAAGGCGAGCCGCCGGACGCGCACCGAGCCGTCGGCGCCGTCGGGGTAGCCCTCGTCCCTGAGCAGGCCCTCGATGACCGAGACGCTGGCGGTGTCGGCGAGGCGGGGCACGGCGACGTCCATGAACTGCTCGGCGGCCTGGCGGGTGTCGAGCGTGGCGCCGATGCGGGTGCTGACCTCGTTGAGCAGGGTCAGGCGCTCGCCCGCCTCGAAGTCGGCGCGGGTGAGCTGCGGCAGGCGGGTGTCCATGGCGGTGACCATCACTGTGCCCCAGGGGCCGGGGGTGGCCAGGGGCTCCAGGTCGAAGGCGACGTCGTGGACGCGGCCGTCCGCGCATTCGGCGGGGATGACGCCGCTCCAGGACGTCCCGGACGCGGCCTCGTCCAGCGCGTGCCTGATCGTCTCATGGCAGTCATCGAGTAAC
Organism: Sphaerisporangium sp. NPDC051017; assembly: GCF_040683095.1. Lineage (NCBI taxonomy): Bacteria > Bacillati > Actinomycetota > Actinomycetes > Streptosporangiales > Streptosporangiaceae > Sphaerisporangium > Sphaerisporangium sp. NPDC051017. The sequence goes on along the minus strand of NZ_JBFBCI010000021.1, from coordinate 85,643 downwards.
AAAAGATCGCAAATGTCGTGATCTATGGCTTTTTCCGTAGAACGACCGAAAAGCCGCATCGCGCCGCGGCTCCATTGCGTGATACGACCGTTTTCGTCGAGTACCAGGGCGGCGAGACCCCCACGATGGGTCATGCCGCTCTGCCGCGGAACGCGTGGTTCGTCCGCTGTAGGCGCTTCTGCCCTCGCCGCACGCGCCACCAGTCCTCCTGGACAGAAATGAGATATCGTGTCCGGGCCGCCTGAAGGCACATGGTTGACTCCCCCCTGGGTCTGTACCTGCTCCGCGGCTACCGTCAGTAAAGTAGCATCTACCGATTGCTTGCTTTCGTGAAAACTCCTCGAAGCGCGTGGCTCCCCCCCGCGCTTTTGTTCACCTTCGCGGGTCGCGGCAATGCTTTCAAGGGGCTTTCGTCCTTCTTCGTACGGCATCCCGTGCCGGTTTCATGGTGACGCTTGCCGTATTAGTCTTCTGTACGGAAAGACCCTAGTGCCCGTGATCCAGATGAGTGGTCCGCATCACACCGGTGATCGTGAATTTTAGGAGCGCGTGGGGTGGCCGGAGCCTGGCGTGGCGGATGACCGGCTCTTTACCTTCCTCATGCCCGCGTCGCCCGGGGTGTGCCGCGAGCGCTGCCGCGACGGCCGGGCGGTCTTGCCTGGAGGCGCCGCTCGTATTCCCCTCATAATTCGGATATAACCTACCTGTGATACATGTATCCCGTCTGCGGAAGGTCTACGAGACCGGCGTCGTGGCGCTCGACGGCGTCGACCTCGACGTGCGCGAGGGCGAGATATTCGGCGTGCTCGGACAGAGCGGCGCCGGCAAGAGCACCCTGCTGCGCTGCGTGAACCTCCTGGAGCGCCCCACCAGCGGAACGGTCACCGTCGCCGGCCAGGAGCTGACCTCCCTCGACCTCGCCGCGCTCCGGCGCGCTCGGCAGCGGATCGGCATGATCCACCAGCACTTCGCCCTGCTCTCCTCGCGCACGGTGGCCGGGAATGTCGCCTTCCCGCTGGAGGTCGCGGGCGTGCCCCGGCGGGAGCGCGCAGCCCGCGTGGCCGAGCTGCTCGACGTGGTCGGCCTCGACGGCAAGGCGTCGTCCTACCCCGCGCAGCTCTCCGGTGGGCAGAAGCAGCGCGTGGGCATCGCCCGCGCCCTCGCCGCCCGTCCCAAGGTGCTTCTCTCGGACGAGGCGACGAGCGCGCTCGACCCTGGCACCACGCAGTCGATCCTCGCCCTGCTCAAGCGGCTCAACGCCGAGCTCGGCCCGGTGGCACGGACACGGCCGCCGCCGGCCCCGGGGGAAGTTCGGCGTCGAGCGCGCCGCTGAAGGTCGGCGTGAGCCCGGTACCGCACGCGGAGATCCTGAAGTTCGTGAAGGACAAGCTCGCGTCCGCCGCCGGGCTGCAACTGGAGATCGTCGAGTTCACCGACTACGTGCAGCCGAACACCCAGCTTCAGGAGGGGCAGCTCGACGCCAACTACTTCCAGCACCGCCCTTACCTGGACGACTTCCAGAAGTCCAAGGGCGGCAAGGAGATGATCTTCGTCCAGGCCGTGCACCTGGAGCCGCTCGGCCTGTACTCCAAGAAGATCAAGAGCGTGGCCGAGCTGGCGAGCGGCGCCACCGTGTCCCTGCCCAACGACGCCACCAACCTCGGCCGCGGGCTCAAGCTGCTGGAGGACAACGGCCTCATCAAGCTCAAGCCGGGCGTCGGCACCGCCGCCACCGAGCGCGATGTCGCGGAGAACCCGAAGAACCTGCAGTTCAAGCCCCTGGAGGCCGCGCAGCTCCCGCGTTCGCTGGAGGACGTGGACGCGGCCGTCATCAACGGCAACTACGCGCTGGAGGCCGGGCTCAAACCGTCGAGCGACGCGCTGGTGCTGGAGAAGGCCGAGGGCAACCCGTACGCCAACGGCCTGGTGACCGTGAAGGGCCAGGAGAACGACCCGCGGATCAAGAAGCTCGCCGAACTGCTGGCCGGGCCCGAGGTGAAGAAGTTCATCGAGGACACCTACCAGGGGTCCGTCATCCCGTCGACGACGTAGACGCGGTAGGAGAAGCGGCAGGGGATGACGAGGGAGACGGCGCAGGAGCCGAGGCGGGGGGCGGCGTAGGAGATTCCGGAGACACGGGACCGGCCGCCGGGGCATCGTCGTCCGCGGGCTGCCGGCGCAGGCCGTCGAACGCGATCTTGCAGACGGCCTCCGCCAGCGCCTCCGCGCTCATGCCGCCGCGCGGCCGGTACCATTCGGTCACCGAGTTGACCAGCCCGAACAGCAGCCGGCTGACCACGTCCGGGTCGACGTCCGGGCGGACGTCCCCCTCGGCCTCCGCCTGGCGCACCAGCTCGCCCGCCAGGTGGTCGAAATCCCGGCGGCGGGCCAGGGCCTGGCGCTCCACCTTGGTGTTGCCGCGCACCCGCAGCAGCAGCGTGACGAACGGCAGCCGGTCCACCAGTACGTGCACGCTGCGGCGCACCAGGTGCTCCAGCCGGTCGATCGCGCGGCCCTCGACGGCGGCGGCCTCGATCGCGACCTCGGACAGGCCGTCCAGGGCGCGGTCGACGGCCAGGCGCAGCAGCTCGTCCTTGCCGGAGACGTGGTGGTAGATCGCGGACTTGGTGATGCCGAGCCTGCGGGACAGGTCCTCCATGCTGGTGGCCTCGTAGCCCCGCTCGTTGAACACCTTCACCGCGACCGCGAGCAGTGATTCCAGGTCGTAGCCGGGACGCCCCCGGCGGGCGGGCGGGGTGACGCGGGCGGTGGCCATCGCGGGTGAACGCCTGCCTTTCCAGTGGGTTCTGAGAGGTCTCGCTCTCTTGATGGTCCACCACGCGGCGCGGCTCTGCCCCGGTGTGCCGGGGACGACCTCCCGAGCCGTGGGGATCCAGAGGGGAACGGACGCGTCACGATCATATCGCCGCGGCGGACCTCCGGCGCCGCCCCTGAACGGGGTTTCACGAGGTCAGGTGTCGGCGGGCGCGCAAGCGGGGTAGGAGCCGGAATGTTCCCGCCGTGCCGGGGGCCGTCTCGTGCGCGGGCGGAGTTACCATCCGAACGTACGGTCAGTAAGTGAGTCCTCGACGTGGAGGTCTGCGATGGCCACGCTCAGCAGCTATGTCACCGGTTCCTGGCATGTCCCGGACGACGAGGGAGTCCCGCTGCACGACGCGGTCACCGGGGAGGAGGTCGTCAGGATCTCCTCCGCCGGGGTCGACTTCCGGGCCGCCCTGGAGTACGGCCGCCGCGTCGGCGGCCCGGCCGTCCGCGAGCCGACCTTTCACCAGCGCGCCGCCCTGCTCAAGGCGCTGGCCTCCTACCTGCGCGAGCGCCGCGAGGAGCTGTACGCGCTGTCGCTGCGCACCGGCGCGACGCGCGGCGACGCGCGGTTCGACGTGGACGGCGGCATCGGCGTGCTGTTCTCGTACTCGAGTAAGGGCCGCCGCGAGATGCCGGGCGACACCGTCTACCTCGACGGCCCGGCCGAGCCGATCGGCAAGGGCGGCTCGTTCGCGGCGTGGCACCTGTGCACGCCGCTGCGCGGGGTCGCCGTGCAGATCAACGCCTTCAACTTCCCCGTCTGGGGGCCGCTGGAGAAGCTCGCGCCCGCCTTCATCGCCGGCATGCCCTCGCTGATCAAGCCGGCCGGTCAGACGGCGTACGTCACCGCGCGGCTGGTGGAGATGATCGTCGAGTCCGGGCTGCTGCCCGAGGGGGCGCTGCAACTCGTCTGCGGCAGCGCGGGCGACCTGTTCGAGCACCTCACCGAGCAGGACCTGGTCGCCTTCACCGGCTCGGCGTCCACGGCCCAGAAGCTGCGCACCCACCCGGTCGTCGCGGCCCGCTCGGTGCGGTTCAACGCCGAGGCCGACTCGCTGAACTGCTCGATCCTCGGCCCGGACGCCGTGCCGGGCGGCCGCGAGTTCGAGCTGTTCGTCGAGCAGCTCGTGACCGAGATGACGGTCAAGGCCGGGCAGAAGTGCACGGCGATCCGCCGCGCGTTCGTCCCCCGGGCCCTTCTCGGCGATGTCGCCGAGGCCACGGCCGCCCGGCTCGCCGCGATCACGGTCGGGAATCCGGCGGACCCGGCCGTGGGCATGGGGGCGCTCGCGAGCCTCGGCCAGCGCGAGGAGGTCCGGCGCGCGCTGAAGGCCCTCATGGCCGCGGGGCCGGTCGTCTACGGGGATCCCGACCACGTGGACGTGGTGGGCGCCGACGCCGAGCGCGGCGCGTTCATCTCGCCGATTCTGCTGCGCGTGGACGAGGCCGGCCGGGCCGAGCCGCACGAGGTGGAGGCCTTCGGGCCGGTCAGCACGCTCATGCCGTACACCTCGGCCGAGCAGGTGATCGAGCTGGCCGCGCGGGGCCAGGGGAGCCTCGCCGGGTCCGTCGTCACCGGGGACGCCGCGTTCGCCCGCCAGGTCGTGCTCGGGACCGCGCCCTGGCACGGCCGGCTGCTCGTGCTGGACGCCGAGGCCGCCAAGGAGTCGACCGGGCACGGCTCGCCGTTGCCGATGCTCGTGCACGGCGGCCCCGGACGGGCCGGCGGCGGCGAGGAGATGGGCGGCGTCCGGGGCATCCTGCACCACATGAACCGCACGGCCGTCCAGGGGAGCCCGGACATGTTGACGGCGATCACCGGCCGCTGGGTCGCCGGGGCCGGGCGCGCCGAGACCGAGGTCCACCCGTTCCGCAAGCACCTGGAGGACCTGCGGGTGGGCGACACCGTCGTGGCGGGGCCGCGCCGGGTGTCGCTGGAGGACATCGAGCACTTCGCCGAGTTCACCGGGGACACGTTCTACGCGCACATGGACGAGGAGGCGGCCAGGGCCAACCCGTTCTTCGACGGGCGGGTGGCGCACGGGTACCTGATCGTGTCGCTGGCGGCGGGCCTGTTCGTGGACCCTGACCCCGGGCCGGTGCTCGCCAACTACGGCCTGGAGAACCTGCGCTTCCTTACGCCGGTCTACCCGGGCGACGAGCTGACGGTCACGCTGACCGCGAAGGGGATCGACCCGCGCGAGGGGGCCGAGTACGGGGAGGTCCGCTGGGACGCCGACGTGACCCAGCAGGACGGGTCGTCGGTGGCCAAGTACGACGTGCTGACGCTGGTCGCCAAGCGCGGGGGGTGATCGCGCGACCTCCGGGAGTTGCACGTGGCCCGGGGGTGGGCGAGACTGATAACTGACCGAATGTTCGGTAATAGAGGTGTCGTGTATGGCTGACCTCCAGGAGCACTTCGACCGTACGATCGAGCGCGACCAGCGCGTCGAGCCCCGCGACTGGATGCCGGACGGCTACCGCAGGACCATGATCCGGCAGATCGCGCAGCACGCCCATTCCGAGATCATCGGGATGCAGCCGGAAGGGGCGTGGATCACCCGGGCGCCGTCCCTGCGCCGCAAGGCGATCCTGCTCGCCAAGGTGCAGGACGAGGCCGGGCACGGGCTCTACCTGTACTGCGCCGCCGAGACGCTGGGCGCCGACCGCACCGAGCTCACCGAGATGCTCATCGAGGGACGGCAGAAGTACTCGTCGATCTTCAACTACCCCACGCTGACGTACGCCGACGTCGGGGTGATCGGCTGGCTGGTCGACGGCGCGGCGATCTGCAACCAGGTCCCGCTCTGCCGCAGCTCCTATGGGCCGTACGCGCGGGCGATGATCCGCATCTGCAAGGAGGAGTCGTTCCATCAGAGGCAGGGCTATGAACTGCTGATGACCATGATGAAGCGAGGTACCGAGGCGCAGCGCGCCATGGTGCGGGACGCGGTCGACCGCTGGTGGTGGCCGTCCCTCATGATGTTCGGCCCGCCCGACGACGCCTCGCCCAACACCGCGCGGTCGATGGCCTGGAAGATCAAGCGGCACACGAACGACGAGCTGCGGCAGCGGTTCGTGGACATGACCGTCCCGCAGGCCGAGGCGCTCGGCGTCACGCTGCCCGACCCGGAGCTGCGCTGGAACCCTGAGCGGGGGCGCCACGACTTCGGCGCGATCGACTGGTCGGAGCTCCAGCGGGTGATCAGCGGGCACGGTCCGTGCAACGCCGAGCGGGTGGCCGTCCGGCGCGCCGCGCACGAGGACGGCGCCTGGGTGCGCGAGGCCGCCGCCGCGCACGCGCGCAAGGCGTCGTCGAGGCAGGAGGTGGGCGTGTGAGCGACTGGCCGCTGTACGAGGTCTTCGTGCGCAGCAAGCGCGGGCTCAACCACGTGCACGTCGGCTCGCTGCACGCCGCCGACGACGAGACCGCGTTGCGCCACGCCCGCGACCTGTACACGCGCAGGAACGAGGGCGTGAGCATCTGGGTCGTCCGGTCCGAGCACATCGCCGCCACCAGTCCGGACGAGAAGGACCCGTTCTTCGCGCCCAGCGGCGACAAGGTCTACCGGCACCCGACCTTCTACACGATCCCCGATGACGTTCCCCATATGTGAGGTGTGAGGCGTCATGACGACCTTCGACCCACACGCGACGCGGCAGCCCGACGTCACGGACGTCTCGGCGGGCGAGGTCGCGGACGCCTCCCCGGGCAACGCCTACGAGGCGCTCAACGAGGGCGACGACCCGCGCTGGGCGTTCGGGACGGGGTTCGCCGACCCGCCGGCCGGGGTGGACACCCGGTCGATCGGGCGCGGCGTGCCCGACGGCGTGGACGCCGCCGACCTCGCCGCGTACTGCCTCATGCTCGGCGACGACGCCCTGGTCATGTCCCACCGTCTCCAGGAATGGTGCGCCCACGCGCCCGAGCTGGAGGAGGAGGTCGCCCTGGCCAACATCGCGCTCGACCTGCTCGGCCAGGCGCGGCTCCTGCTGTCCCGCGCGGGCGCGGCCGACGGGTCGGGCAGGGACGAGGACGCGCTGGCGTTCCTGCGGGACCCGGGCGAGTTCCGCAACGTACGGCTGGCCGAGGCCGGGAACGGCGACTTCGCGCACGCCATGGCCCGGCTGCTGGTCTTCTCCACCTGGCGGCTCGCGCTGCTCGGCCGCCTGACCCGCTCACGCGACCCCGTCCTCGCGGCCGTCGCCGCCAAGGGCGAGAAGGAACTGACCTACCACCGGGACTACGCCGCCGGGTGGGTGGTCCGGCTCGGCGACGGCACCGCGTACTCGCGGGAGCGGATGGGCGAGGCGATCGCGGCGGTGTGGCGGTACGTGCCGGAGTTGTTCGTCCCGCACGAGGTGGAGTCCCGCCTCGCCGGTACGGGCGTGGCCGCCGACCCGGCCGCCGTCCGAGAAGAGTTCGACGCCGTGATCGCCCAGGTCCTGACCACCGCGACCCTCACCCGCCCGCTGGAGGCGGGCCCGGCCGAGGCCCTTGGCCGGGCGGGCGCTCATACCGGCGCCCTGACCGCCCTGCTGAAGGAGATGCAGTCCGTCGCCCGCGCCCACCCGGGAGCGACGTGGTGAGCGCGCGTGCCCGGGGTGGGGTGGCGGGTGCGCCTGGAGGCCGGTCGCGCGTGTCCGGAGGCGGCGTGGCGAGCGCGCGTGAGGTCGCCGAGACCGTGGCCGATCCCGAGCTGCCCATGCTCACCCTCGCCGACCTGGGCATTCTGCGCGACGTGAGGGAGGGCGAGGACGGCGCCGTGGTCGTCACCATCACTCCCACCTACAGCGGGTGCCCGGCGATGGAGGCGATCCGGGCGGACCTGTGCGCGGCCCTGCGCGCCGCCGGGTACGCCGACGTCGAGATCCGCACGCGGCTGTCGCCCGCCTGGACCACCGACTGGATCGGCGAGAACGGCCGGCTCAAGCTCGCGGAGGCGGGCATCGCGCCGCCCGGCCCCGTACGGGAACGCACGGACGGTCCGGTGCCGGTGACGCTGGGGCCGCCACGCAGGCACGTGACCTGCCCGAACTGCGGCTCGGACGACACCCGGGAAATTTCCCGCTTCGGCGCCACCGCCTGCAAGGCCCTGTGGCGCTGCGACACGTGCCGGGAACCGTTCGAGCACGTCAAGGAGATCTGAGATGCCCGAGAACCGGCGCGGGCCGGTGCGGCCGGAGAGCGGGGCGGCGCCGGTGGGGGTTCTGGAGCGGGCGCGGCGGCGGGCCGGGTTCGTGGCGCTGCGCGTCGCGCGGGTCGACCGGCTGTGCGAGGACGCCACCGCGATCACCTTCGACGTTCCGGACGAACTCGCCGGCGACTTCGCCTTCCGGCCCGGCCAGTCGCTCACCCTGCGGGCCATCGTGGACGGCCGCGACGAGCGCCGGTCGTACTCGATCTGCTCCCCGGCGGGCGGGCCGCTGCGCATCGGCGTGCGCGAGATCCCCGGCGGCCTGTTCTCCACCTGGCTGGTCCGCCGCCTGAGGCCGGGGGACCAGGTGGCCGTCCAGCCCCCCACCGGCGGTTTCACCGCCGACCTCACGCGGCCCGCCCACCACGTGTTCATCGCGGCCGGGTCGGGCATCACGCCCGTCCTGTCCATCGCCGCGTCCGCGCTGGCCGTGCCCGGCTCACAGGCGACGCTGTTCTACGGCAACCGCACCACGCGGACCGTCATGTTCGCCGAAGAACTCGCCGACCTGAAGGACTCCGCGCCCGCCCGCGTCGAACTCGTCCACGTGCTGTCCCGGGAGCCTCGCGAGCCCGAGCTGTTCACCGGCCGCCTGGACGCGGACAAGCTCGGCGTCCTGATCCCCGCCCTCGTCGCCGTCCCCGACGTCGGGCACTGGTGGCTGTGCGGGCCGTACGAGATGGTGGTCGGGGCGCGGCGCGTGCTGGGCGGGCTCGGCGTGCCGGCGGAACGCGTCCACCACGAGCTGTTCTACGTGGACGAGCCGCCTCCCGCCCCCGTCCGTCCGGCCGAGGGCACCGAGGAGGCCGCCGCCGAGGTCACGGTGATCCTCGACGGCCGCGCCACCACCACCGCCCTGCCCCGCGACGTCACCGTCCTGGAGGGCGCGCAACGGGTCCGCCCCGACCTTCCGTTCGCCTGCAAGGGCGGCGTCTGCGGCACCTGCCGCGCCCGCGTGACGCAGGGCCATGTGCGGATGCGCCGCAACTTCGCCCTCGAACCGTCCGAGGTCGAAGCCGGCTACGTCCTCACCTGCCAGTCCACGCCGACCACCCCGACGGTAACCGTCGACTTCGACACCTGAGCGCCGCCGGGGCCACGACGACTCGCCCGTGCATGTCAGGGCGCCGAGAGGCGTAGGTGCCAGCGGCGGCCGTTGGAGGTCAGGGTCACCTGGGCGAGCGGGGGGACGTCGATCTTCCAGAACGCCTGGGGCGGGGCGTCGAGGGCGTGGACCACGGCGGCTCTGATCACGGCGGGGTGGGTGACGGCGAGCGTCCTGCCCGCGTCGTGCAAGGTCGCGAGCCAGGCGGTGACGCGGTCGAGGAGCGCGAGGAGGGACTCGCCGCCATGGGGAGCGGACGCGGGGTCGGTGAGCCAGGCGAGGACGTCCTCGGGGTGCTCGGCCTGGACGTCCGCCAGCGTGCGGCCCGCCCAGCGGCCGGCGTCCCAGTCTCGTAGCGCCTCGACGGGTTCGGCTTCCAGCCTGAGACCCGCGGCGGTCTGCAGGCAGCGCTGGGAAGGTCCGCACAGGACCTTTCGCGCGGAGGGTCCGAGGGCCGCGGCCTCCTCAAGGGCGGGCGCCTCCCTGCCGTCGCTCTTGGACGCCCCTTGCTCGCCGTTCGTCGTGACCGTCCCCTCGTCGGCCGTTCTGGGGGGTCGGCCGGCGGTCGTCGGGGTTCTCGGGGTGGTCGTGGTCGCGGCGGGAGGGGAGAACAGGGGGCGGGCGGTGGTCAGCCGGCGGAGGGCCTGGTCGGTGAGGGGTTCGTCCATGGGGAAGGCCGCTCGCTGGAGGGCGGTGGTGGCGGCGTGGGAAATCAGGACAATCCTCGCGGTCACGTGTATCCCTCCGGGGCGCAGGTGGAGGTGATTGTCTCCCATTGACGCCAGTTGACGCACCAATGGTTCACACCGTAGCGTGCAAACGACATTGTGACGGTGTGGGGAAGCCAGCGAGACTCTGGTACGGCCGCGCCACTGTGACCTGCTCCTTCGGGGGCCGGGAGTCAGACCCTCCGTCGTCGCGCATTTCCTATGGGACGCGTGATCCCGAGGAGGCACTTTCATGGCCCACACCGCCGTTCCCCAGTCCCGGCCTGTTCCCGTCCGCATTCCCGTCAGGGAGTTGCTGCCGTGGACGATCTTCGCCGGTGTCCTCGCCCTCGCCCTCATCTACTTCGTCGGTGCGGAGCAGGGTGCCACCTCTCTGATCTCCGGCGACACCGTGCACGAGTTCGTGCACGATGCGCGTCACCTGCTCGGCTTCCCCTGCCACTGAGGCGGGGTCAGAGCCGGAATGGTGAGAAATCTCCTGGTCCGCGGCATGCTCGCGGGCCTGGCCGCCGCTGCCCTCGCGCTGGTCTTCGCCTGGGTCTTCGGTGAGCCCCAGGTGTCGGCGGCGATCGCCGTCGAAGAGCGCGCGGGCGGGCACGCGGCCCACGCCCCCGCCGTGCCGGGCGAGTCCGGCACGGCGGCGTCGGAGTCCGGGCACGAGCACGCGGAGGAAGGGCCCGTCAGCCGTGACGTGCAGTCCACACTGGGCCTGGCCACGGGTCTCGGCGTGTTCGGCGTCGCGGTCGGCGGCGTCTTCGCCATCATGTTCGCGTTCGCGTACGGGCGGCTCGGCTCGTTCGGGCCGCGGGCCACGGCGGCGCTGCTCGCGCTGGGCGGGTTCATCGCCGTCGAGCTCGTACCTTTCCTGAAATATCCCGCCAATCCGCCGGCCGTGGGCGACCCCGCCACGATCTCCCGCCGGACGGTCCTCTACCTGGCCATCCTGGTGATCTCGGTGCTCCTCGCGGTCGCCGCCGTCCGGCTCGGCCGGCAACTGGCCCCCCGCCACGGCGCCTGGAACGCCACGCTGCTCGCCGCCCTCGCCTACGTCGTGATCATGGCCGTCGCGTACGTGCTCATGCCCACCGTGGACGAGGTCGCGTCCGACTTCCCCGCGTCCCTGCTGTGGCGCTTCCGGATCGCCTCGCTCGGCACCCAGGCGATCATGTGGAGCGGCATCGGGCTCGTCTTCGGCGCCCTCGCCGAACGCGCCCTCACGCCGCGCCGCGCGCTCGTCCCCTCGCCCGCCGCCTGACCCTCACTCCCGGCAGGGGCGGGACCGACCGCCACCCGCCTCTGCCCACCTACGGCGACGCGCCACTGGGAAGGACTTTTTCGACATGCTTGCCCGGCCCCCGGCGGCCGTACGCCACCACTACCCCTTCACCGCGGTGGTGGGGCTCGACACCCTCAAGCTGGCGCTCGTCCTCAATGCGATCTCCCCGCGCACCGGAGGCGTGCTGATCCGCGGCGAGAAGGGCACCGCCAAGTCCACGATCGTCCGCGCGCTGGCGGCCCTGCTGCCGCCGGTCGCGGTCGTGGCCGGGTGCCGCTTCTCCTGCGACCCTGCCGCCCCCGACCCCGCGTGCCCCGACGGCCCGCACGACGACGGCGCGCCCGCCTCCGTACGTGCCGCGCGGCTGGCCGAGCTGCCCGTCGGCGCGTCCGAGGACCGCCTGGTCGGCTCGCTGGACCTGGAACGCGCGCTCACCGAGGGGGTCAAGGCGTTCGAGCCCGGTCTGCTCGCCGCCGCCCACCGGGGCGTCCTCTATGTGGACGAGGTCAACCTGCTGCACGACCACCTCGTGGACCTGCTGCTCGACGCCGCCGCGCTCGGCACGTGCTACGTCGAGCGCGACGCCGTGTCCGTCCGGCACGCCGCCCGGTTCATGCTGGTCGGCACCATGAACCCCGAGGAGGGCGAGCTGCGGCCCCAGTTGCTCGACCGCTTCGGCCTGACCGTCGAGGTCACCGCGTCCCGCGACCCGGAGGAGCGGGCGGAGGTCGTGCGCCGCAGGCTGGCGTTCGAGGACGACGCCGAGGCGTTCGCGGCCCGGTGGGCGGACGCGGAGGACGACCTCGCCGCGCGCATCGCCGCCGCCCGCGAGCGGCTGCGCGAGGTGACGCTGTCCGACGCCGCGCTCACGCGGATCTCCACGATCTGCGCGGCGTTCGACGTGGACGGCATGCGCGCCGACCTCATCACCGCCCACGCCGCCGTCGCCCACGCCGCCTGGCGGGGCGGCACGCGCGTCACGGCCGAGGACATCCGCCAGGCCGCCCGCCTCGCCCTGCCGCACCGCCGCAGGCGCGACCCGTTCGACGCGCCCGGCCTGGACGAGTCCGAGCTCGACGCCCTGCTCGATGACGCGGACCTGGACGATACGGAAGAGGAGCCGGGGCCGGAGTCCGGAGTGGACGGGCCCGCATCGGAGGACGGTCCCGGCACAGACACCGGCCCCGCGTCCGAGCGGGAGGACCCTGGCCCCGGCCCGGACGAAGACCCCGGCCCGCCCCCCGGCCCCGGGCCCGACGAAGACCCCGACCCCGGCCCGCCGCCCGGCCCCGGAGGGAACAGCGGGGCCCCGGAGCCGCCGCCCGCGAGCGGCCAAGGCGCTCACGCTCACGACGCCCCGGCGGGCGAAACAGCCGGTACCCGGACGCGACCGGCGGCCCAGCCCGGCGGCACCTACCGCGTGCGCGCGTTGACCGTCCCCGGCCTCGGCACGGGCGCCCCCGGACGCCGGTCGCGGGCCAGGACGTCCTACGGCCGCGTCTCCGGCTCGCGCGTCCCCGAAGGACGCCTCCTGTCGCCGCACCTCACGGCCACCCTGCGCGCCGCCGCGCCGTACCAGCGCGAACGCGGCCGGACCGGTCCCGGGCTGGTCGTACGGCGCGGCGACCTGCGCGAGGCCGTGCGCGAGGGACGCGAGGGCAACCTCGTGCTGTTCGTCGTGGACGCCAGCGGCTCGATGGCCGCGCGCCGGCGCATGGGCGCGGTCAAGGGCGCCGTGCTCAGCCTGCTGCTGGACGCCTACCAGCGCCGCGACAAGGTCGGCCTGGTGACGTTCCGCGGGTCCGGCGCCGAGTTGGTGCTCCCGCCGACCTCGTCGGTGGAGGCCGGAGCCGCCCGCCTGCGCGAGCTGCCCACGGGCGGACGCACCCCCCTCGCCGCGGGGCTGCGCCGGGCCGCCGAGGTCGTGCGCGTCGAACGGCTCCGCGACCCCGCGCGCAGGCCGCTGCTGGTCGTCGTCACCGACGGGCGGGCCACCTCGGGGACGGACGCCGACGTGCGCAGGGCGGCGTCGCTGCTCAGGGACGTCGCCGCGGTGGTGGTGGACTGCGAGAGCGGCCCGGTGCGGCTCGGCCTGGCCACGGGGCTCGCCGTGCTGCTCGGCGGGGAGGCCGTCCGGCTCGAACGGCTGGCCGCGGGCGGGCTGCGCGATCTCGTCCGCGAACACAGGAAGGCGGCCTGACATGCCCCAGGGGAAACCGGCCGAGGTGCCGGACGACGGCCTGACCACCCGGCAGCGGCGCACCCGGCCGCTCGTGTTCCTCCACACCGGGCCCGGCAAGGGCAAGTCGACGGCGGCGTTCGGGCTGGCGCTGCGCGCGTGGAACCAGGGCTGGCCGATCGGCGTGTTCCAGTTCGTCAAGTCCGCCAAGTGGCGGGTGGGGGAGGAGCGGGCGCTCACCGTCCTCGGCGAGTCCGGCGCGGGCGGCACCGTGGCCTGGCACAAGATGGGCGAGGGCTGGTCCTGGATCAAGAAGGCCGGCGCCGAGGAGGACCACGCCGCCGACGCGCGCGAGGGCTGGGAACAGATCAAGCGGGACCTGGCGGCGGAGACGTACCGGCTGTACGTGCTGGACGAGTTCACCTACCCCATCAAATGGGGGTGGATCGACGTCGAGGACGTGGTCGCCGCCCTGGCGGCGCGGCCCGGCACGCAGCACGTCGTCATCACCGGCAGGGACGCCCACCCGCGCCTGCTCGAGACCGCCGACCTGGTCACCGAGATGGCCAAGGTGCGGCACCCGATGGACACCGGCCAGAAGGGCCAGAAGGGCATCGAATGGTGACCCCGGCCGGCCCGCCACACCGCGGCGAACGGCATGGCGGGCGTGAGCGTGCGGGTCGTGGCGGGGGACGGAGTGCGGGGGGTGCGGCCCGTGGCTGAGGTGCCGCGCCTGGTGATCGCCGCGCCCTCCTCGGGAGCGGGCAAGACGACGGTGGCCACCGGGCTGATGGCCGCGCTCACCGCCAAGGGGACGGTGGTCTCGCCGCACAAGGTCGGCCCCGACTACATCGATCCCGGCTACCACGCGCTCGCCTCCGGCCGCCGCGGGCGCAACCTCGACCCGTGGCTGGTCGGCGAGGAGCTGATCGTCCCGCTCTTCCTGCACGGCGCGGCGGGGGCGGGCATCGCCGTCATCGAGGGCGTGATGGGCCTGTTCGACGGCGCGTCCTTCCCCATCGGCGTCGCCGGTACGTCCACCGGCGGCGCGGGAAGGACCGGCGCGGACTTCGCCTCCACCGCGCACGTCGCCAAGCTGCTGGACGCGCCGGTCGTCCTCGTCGTGGACGTCGCGGGACAGGCCAGGTCCGTCGCCGCGCTGGTCCACGGCTTCATGTCCTACGACACCGGCGTCCGGATCGGCGGGGTGATCCTCAACAACGTCGGCTCGCCGCGTCACTCGGAGATCTGCCGGGACGCGCTGGCCGAGACCGGCATCACGGTGTTCGGCGCGATCCCGCGCACCGGCATCGCCGCCACGCCGTCGCGCCACCTGGGCCTGGTGCCGCCCGCCGAGCGCAGCGCCGAGGCCGTGCGCGCGGTCGACGAGGTGGGTGAGCTGGTCGCGGGCACGTGCGATCTGGAAGGTCTCGTCCGTCTCGCCGAAAGCGCGCCCGGACTGCCCGGCCCCGCCTGGGATCCCGAGGCGGCCGTGCGCTCCGCGCGGCGCGAGGATGTGGCCGGTGGAGGGCCGGCACTCGAGGACGTGGCCGGTGGTGGGCCGGCGCGCGAGGTCGTGGTCGCGGTGGCCGGGGGGAAGGCGTTCACGTTCGGGTACGCCGAGCAGGCCGAGCTGATCGCCGCCGCGGGCGCGACCGTCGCCGTCTTCGACCCGCTCACCGACGAACGGCTTCCCGAGGGAACCGGTGCGCTCGTCCTGCCCGGAGGCTTCCCCGAGGTGTACGCGGGCGAACTGTCGGCCAACGAGCCGCTGCGCCGCGCGGTGGCCGCGTTCGGCGGGCCCATCGCCGCCGAATGCGCGGGCCTGCTGTACCTCTGCCGTGAGCTGGACGGGCGTCCCATGTGCGGCGTCGTCGACGCGACCGCGGCCATGACCGGCGGGCTGACGCTCGGCTACCGCGACGCCGTCTCCGTGCGCGACTCGGTGCTGACCCGCGAGGGCGAGCGGTACCACGGGCACGAGTTCCACCGCACGCGCGTCACCCCGCCGTCCGGCGACGTGCCGCTCTACCGGTGGCGGGGCGGCGCGGACGGATTCGGCGGGCCGCGCCTGGCCGCGTCCTACCTGCACCTGCACTGGGCGGGCAGCCCGTACCTGGCGACGCGGCTGGTGGAGAGCGCCGCACGGAACGCCCCGGTGGCCGGCAGCGGCTCGGCGGGGAAGAACGCCTCCGCGGCGGGCACCGGCTCGGCGGTGCGGAACGACCCCGCGGCCGGCGACGCCCCTTCCGCGGCGAGCGGGACGGCATGAGCAGCCCGGTGGTCGTGGTCGGGATCGGCGCGGACGGCTGGGACGGGCTGCCCGATCCCGCGCGCCGGGAGATCCAGCGGTGCGAGGTGCTCATGGGAAGCGCCCGGCAGCTCGCGCTGGTACCGGACACCGGAGCCGAGCGGGTCGTCTGGCCCTCGCCGATGCTCCCCGCCGTCCGCCGCCTGCTGGCCGAGCGCGAGGACCGCGCCGTGTGCGTGCTGGCCAGCGGCGATCCCATGCTGCACGGGGTCGGGACCACGCTGGCGCGGATGCTCGGCCCCGAGCGCGTGCGCGTGCTGCCGCATCCGTCGTCGGTGTCGCTGGCCTGCGCCCGCATGGGATGGCCGGTCGAGGACACGCGCGTGGTGAGCCTGGTCGGGCGTCCGGTCGCGCTGGTGAGCCGGGTGCTGTACCCGGCGGCCCGCGTGCTCGTGCTGAGCGCGGGCGCGGACTCCCCGGCCCAGGTCGCCCGGCTCGTGACGGCCCAGGGGTACGGCGCGAGCGCGATGACCGTCCTCGAACGGCTCGGCGGTCCCGCGGAGCGCGTGGTCACCGGGACGGCCGGGAAGTGGGACGCCGTCGTGGACCCGCTCAACGTCGTGGCCCTGGAGTGCCGCGCCGACCCGGACGTGACTCCGATCCCGGGCGTTCCGGGCCTGCCGGACGAGGCGTTCGAGCACGACGGGCAGCTCACCAAGCGCGAGGTGCGCGCGGTGACGCTGTCCCGGCTCGCCCCGCTGCCGGGACAGGTGCTCTGGGACGTGGGCGCGGGCGCGGGCAGCGTCGCCATCGAGTGGATGCGGGTCCATCCCGCGTGCCGCGCCATCGCCGTGGAGGCCCGCCCCGACCGCGCCGCGCGGATCACACGGAACGCGGACACGCTCGGCGTGCCCACCCTGCGGGTCGTGACCGGCGCGGCCCCCGAGGCCCTCGCGGGGCTGGAGACGCCGGACGCGGTGTTCGTCGGCGGCGGCGGCACCGTGCCGGGCGTCCTCGAGACGTGCTGGGACGTGCTGGGCAGCGGCGGGCGGCTGGTCGTCAACGCGGTGACGGTCGAGTCCGAGGCCGTCCTCGCCGCCTGGCACGCCCGGCACGGCGGCGACCTGCTGCGCCTGTCCGTCCACCGCGCGGGCCCGGTCGGCGGCTTCACCGCCTGGCGCCCCGCGATGCCGGTGACCATCTGGACGGCGGTACGCCCGTGACCACCTCCGCGCCGCACAAGGGCGCCGGATGAGAGCAAGGAGAAGTCAGTCGTGACCGTGCACTTCATCGGGGCGGGCCCCGGGGCGGCCGATCTCATCACCGTGCGCGGGCGCGACCTGATCGCCGCATCGCCGGTGTGCCTGTACGCGGGGTCGCTCGTGCCCAAGGAACTGCTCGGCCACGCGCCGGAGGGGGCCAGGCTCGTGGACACCGCCGAGTTGAACCTCGACGAGATCGTCGCCGAGATGGTGGCCGCCCACGCGCGGGGCCTCGACGTCGCGCGCCTGCACTCCGGCGACCCGTCGATCTACAGCGCGATGGCCGAGCAGATGCGCAGGCTGGACGCCGCCGGGGTTCCGTACGACGTGACGCCGGGCGTCCCCGCGTTCGCGGCGGCGGCCGCCTCGCTGGGGCGTGAGCTGACCGTGCCCGGGGTGGGCCAGACGGTGGTGCTGACCCGGATCTCGGCCCGCGCGACGCCGATGCCGCCGGGCGAGGACCTGCGCACGCTCGGGCGGAGCCGTTCGACGATGGTCCTCCACCTTGCCGTCCAGCGCATCGACGCCGTGGTGGAGGAACTGACACCGAACTACGGAGCCGACTGCCCGGTGGCCGTCGTCGCCCGCGCCGGCCGCGACGACGAGGTGATCCTGCGCGGCACGCTCGCCGACATCGCCGCCCAGGTGAAAGCCGCCGGGGTGCGGCGCACCGCCGTGATCATCGTCGGTGGCGTGCTCACGGCGTCGGAGTTCACCGACAGCCACCTGTACTCCGCCACCCGCGACCGCGCGATATGAGCGGCGAGGGGCAGGCCGTGGACGACTACGTCCGGGACGGCGCGGAGATCTACCGGCGTTCGTTCGCGACCATCCGCGCCGAGGCCGACCTCGCCGGCATGCCCGACGACCTCGCCCGGGTGGCCGTACGGATGATCCACGCCTGCGGCATGGTGGACCTCGTCGCGGACCTCGCCTGGTCCCCAGGAGTGGTCGCCGCCGCGCGGGCCGCGCTGCTGGCCGGGGCGCCCATCCTGTGCGACGCCACGATGGTCGCCTCGGGCGTGACCCGGGCCCGCCTGCCCGCCGCCAACGAGGTGCTGTGCATGCTGGGCGATCCCCGGGTGCCGGACCTGGCGCGCCGGCTCGGCACCACCCGCAGCGCCGCCGCACTGGAGCTGTGGCGCGACCGCCTGGACGGCTCCGTCGTCGCCGTCGGCAACGCCCCCACGGCGCTGTTCCGCCTGCTGGAGCTGGTGAGAGAAGGCGTGGGACGGCCCGCCGCCGTGCTCGGCGTGCCGGTGGGCTTCATCGGCGCGGCCGAGTCCAAGCAGGCCCTGGCCGGCAACGGCGACGGCCTGCCGTACCTGGTGGTGCACGGCCGCCGGGGCGGAAGCGCACTGGCGGCGGCGGCCGTCAACGCCATCGCGAGCGAGAAAGAGTGAACAACACCATGGACCCCTCCACCACCCCCACCCCCCTCGAACAAGACCGCCCTGGGCGGGGGTGGTTGCGGGGGGTTGGGCTTGGGCCGGGGGATCCTGAGCTGGTGACCGTGAAGGCGGCGCGGCTCATCGGTGAGGCGGATGTGATCGCATACCACAGCGCGCGGCACGGGCGCAGCATCGCCCGGACGGTCGCCGCGTCCTACCTGCGCGAGGGGCAGATCGAGGAGGCGCTCATCTACCCCGTCACGACCGAGACCACCGACCACCCGGGCGGGTACCAGGGCGCGATCGACGAGTTCTACGAGTCCTGCGCCCGCCGCCTGTCCGCGCACCTGGACGCCGGGCGCGACGTGGTCGTCCTGTGCGAGGGCGATCCGTTGTTCTACGGCTCGTACATGCACCTCCACAAGCGGCTGGCGCACCGCTACCCGGCCGAGGTCGTGCCGGGGGTCACGTCGGTGAGCGCGGCGTCGGCCATGCTGGGCCGCCCGCTGGTGGAGCGCGAGGAGACGCTCACCGTCCTGCCGGGCACGCTGGCGCCGGAGACGCTGGCGGCGCGGCTGGCCGTGGCCGACTCGGCGGCGGTGCTCAAGCTGGGCCGCACGTTCCCCGCCGTCCGCGACGCCCTGGAGAGCGCGGGCCGCCTGGACGAGGCGTGGTACGTCGAGCGGGCCACCACCGACCGCCAGCGGATCGCCCCCCTCGCCGACGTGGACCCGAGCGAGGTCCCGTACTTCTCGGTCGCCATCGTCCCCAGCCGCGCGGGTACGCCCCGACGCGCGGCGCCCGGTACGCGTCACGGCGCCGATGCGAGCCGGGGAGAGGACGTTGCCGCCGCCTCCGGGCCGGCCCCCGTCTCCGCGCACACTCCGAGCCGGAACATCGAGGCGCTCCGAGGGCACGTCGTCCCCGGCGCTGTCCCTGGCCCTGTCCGCGGCGCTGTCCCCGGACCCGTTCCCGGAGAGGGGAAGGGCCTCGGCGAGGTCGTCGTGGTCGGCCTGGGGCCGGGGGGACGGTACTGGCTGACGCCCGAGGCACAGGACGCGCTGGCGAGTGCGGGCGAACTCGTCGGTTACGGTCCTTACCTGGACAGGGTGCCGCCGAACCCGCGGCAGCGGCGGCACGCGTCCGACAACCGGGTCGAGGCCGAGCGGGCGGCGCACGCGCTGGAACTGGCCCTCGCGGGCGCGCGGGTCGCCGTCGTCTCGTCGGGCGACCCGGGCGTGTTCGCGATGGCCAGTGCGCTGCTGGAGGTCGCGTCCGAGGAGCGGTTCGCGCACGTGCCGGTGCGCGTGCTGCCGGGCGTGACGGCGGCGCAGGCGGTCGCGGCGCGGGCCGGCGCGCCTCTCGGCCACGACTACTGCGTGATCTCCCTGTCCGACCGGCTTAAGTCGTGGGACATCATCGCCGCCCGTGTCACGGCCGCCGCGCGGGCCGACCTGGTCCTCGCGATCTACAACCCGGCGTCCCGCGCACGCCGATGGCAGGTCGAGGCGGCGCGCGACCTGCTCCTGGAGCACCGCGCGCCGGACACGCCCGTCGTCATCGGACGGGACGTCGGCGGCCCGTCCGAGTCCGTCCGCGTCACGACCCTGGACAAGCTGGACGCGGCGGAGATCGACATGCGCTGCCTGCTCCTGATCGGCTCCTCCACCACCCGCCACACCACGAGAAACGGCCACCCCACCGTCTACACCCCCCGCCGCTACCCCGCCTGAGCTCCTCACGACCTCAAGGCCTGCCGGGGTGTCGGTGAGCGCGTTCACCGGACGGGGAGGGTCACCGCGCCGAGTTGGAGCAGCGTGCCGAGGAACGGATCGAGCCGTACAAGGTGAACGTCGGCCCGTGTTGACCGCGTCCACGGACAAGGCTTGGCCCGCAGGCTCGCACCCTACTGTCTTGGCCGGCGTCCCAGAAAGGTGCGCGTCGCCTGGCGCTGCCGCTCCTCCTCGGCGAGCACGGCGGCCAACACGGGCCGGTCGAGGTAGGGGTCGACGGCGTCCAGCACCAGGCGGCGCGGTTCGGCCGGATCCAGCGCTTCGACCTCCGGGGCGCGGCTAGGCCGAAGCGGTCCCGGCTGGTGGTGTTCTACAACAACACCGGGGCCCGGCCGGTGGAGTCTGAGGACGCCGGGACCGCGGCGGCCGAGCTCACCGGCCGGGCCCTGCTCCCCGTCATCTGGTCACGGCCGGGCGCGCGTCGCCCGCCTCCTGATCCGGAAGGAGGACGTCGGTTCCCTTGATCAGGAAGTGCTCGCGGGACGGCTCAGTCGCGCTTTTGGACGGAGCTGCTGAGGATGCTCGCGCCGCCGGGCACACGGACGCTCGAGGTGGAGCCGGCGGCGACCCAGGGCCCCCAGGCCGATTCGGTGTAGCCACCCAGCTGCGGGTTGACGAACCGGTACACCACGTAGATCGCGTGGTAGCCCGTGCCGGTCGCGCAGTAACTGCTGAGGTAGCCGTCTGCGGAGAAGCTCGTCGAGCAGGTGTCGGGGATGGCCTGCGCGGGCGTGGCCGTGCCGGCGACGATCGCGGCGGAGACGAGCGCCGCGCCGACGAGGGAGGCGCACTTCTTGGTATTCACGATCCGCTCCTTTATGTGGGTAGTTGCCGGTGCCTCCCGCGGGCCGGACCCGCGGGAGGTGGTGTGGCCGCGGGTCAGCGTTTGTTGACCCAGTAGTTCTGCAGACTTCCCGTCGCCGGGATGCGGGCCGTCGACACCGAGCCCACCGGGACCCACGGCCCCTCGGTGGTGATGACGCCGACCTGCGGGTTCACATGGCGGGCGACCAGGTAGACCTGGTGTTCCCCGGTGCCGCTCGTGCAGAGGCTGGAGACGTATCCGTTCGACACCCAGGTGGTGCAGTCGGCGGGGAGCGCGTAGGCCGTGCCGCCCGGCAGGGCGACGGCGAGTAGCGCGCCGAAGGAGAGGGCGGCCGCCCACTTCCTGGATTTCACGTGTGCTTTCCTCCGGCGGAGAAGGGGGACCGGAGGCGCCGACCGGCCGTTTTCTTAGGAAAGTTTCCTAATCGAAAGATACCTACGGGTCGCACGCCGTCAAGACCCGCTTCTCCTTGGCGCGCGGTTTCTTATCCTGCCGCCATGACGCGATGGGTGGGGAGCGCCGGGCATCGGGTGGAGGCGATCCGCCTGGACGGCCACCCGGCGCTGCACTGCACGGTGTCCTGGGGGTCGAATCCGTAGCGCGCGGCGAAGCCCGGCCAGCGGGGGTATTCACGTTTGCCGGGCGCTGCCGGCAGCGCGTAGGACGTCCTCGCCGAACCACGCCTCGCCGATCAGGAGTATCCGGCCCGCGGCTTGACATGTCCTTGACGCGCCCGCCCGGCGAACGTCCGTCCCCCTGACGCGCCCGCCCGCGACGACCTCCCGTCCCCGCCGATGGCCCCCGCACACCGCCATCGGCGGCAAGCCCATGTCAAGCCGCGCTCGCGATGCTCTCCCCGGCACCGCGCCACCGCCCGGCCCGGCGGTGGCGCGAGGTCGAGGCCCGACAGAAACAAGTCAGGCCATCCACATCGAACAACCCCTACGTCTGACGCCTGGGGACGAGGCATGCTGCGAATACACTTCACCGCCGAGGACATCGCGCGAACCCGCCTGACCACCGTCGTCGACCCGCTGTGGGAAGTCCTGCTGAGCCACTTCCGGCTGGGCGACGCCGACAAACCGGTCTACCTCCAGCCGTGGACGGCGCGGCTCCGTAGCCGCCCCGACCTGCTGGCCATGATGCGGCCCGCCGCGACGCTCCTCGCCGACCTCGCCCCGCTCGGCCCCTACTTCCCCGACTTCCTCACCCCCGCCGAGTCGGCGGCCGGGCTCGACGCAGGCCTCGACGCCGTGCGTGCCACGAGCCGGCGACGGCTGCGGCACGAGCTGGATCTGCTGCACCAGACCAACCGGCGCCGCGGCCGGGCCACCCCGAGCCGGCTCGCCGGTCTCACCGACTCGCGGAGCGGCACGCCGGCCTGCCTGGCGACCGCGCTGGGCGAGTACCACCACGCCGCGGTAGGTGCCCACGACGACCTGATCCGCGCGAGCGTCGAGGCCGACGTCGCGGTGCGGGTCGGCGCGCTGCTCGCCGGTGGCGTCGAGGCGCTGTTCCGCGGCTTCGAGCCGTTGATGCGCTGGCGCCGGCCGGTGCTGGAGGTGCGCTACGCCGTCGAGCGGGACCTGTACCTACAGGGCCGGGGCCTGCGGCTCGTGCCGTCGTTCTTCTGCTGCGGGTCGCCCGTGTCGCTCGCCGACCAGGACCTGCCACCGGTCCTGGTCTACCCGATCGCGCAGGAACACCGCTGGGAGACGATCACCTGCGTCGACCCGGGGGAATCGCTGGCCGACCTCATGGGCACGACCCGCGCCGCCGTGCTCGCCGCACTGGCGCACAGCGCCTCCACCACACAGCTCGCCACGAAACTGCACACCTCGCTCGCGTCGATGAGCCGCCATACCAAGACCCTCCGGCAGGCGGGGCTGATCACCAGCACCCGCCACGGACCCGCCGTCCTGCACGACCTCACCCCGCTGGGCCGGAAACTCCTCGACGGCGCCAAGGCCCCGGGCCTGAGCACCCCCTTGCGTTCCCGCGTAAAGGTCTTTTGAGGGGTATGGCACTGATCGACGGCAACGGCGTCCCGCTGCGGGCCCGCGCCGCCGGCCACGGTCCCGTACTGGACGCGGGGGGAGAGGAGGACCTGGCCTTTCTGCGGGGCACGGGCTGAGGTCGAGGCCGGGTTCACCTGCTGGGCAGGGATACCGCGCCGAGTTGGAGGAGCATGCCGAGGGCGTCCTCGCCGAACCACGCCTCGCTGATCTTCCCGGTCGTGACGGTGTAGATGCCGATGCCGAGCCACTGCGCGTGCCTGCCGGTGGCCGGTGCGCCCATGAACGTCCCGGTGTGGGTGCCGCTGTTGGTGAACCGCACGACCACCTTGTCGCCCACGGCGATGATCTCGTCCACGCGCAGGCGCATGGCCGTGAAGGCGCCGGCGGCACTGGCGGCCAGGTGCTCCTTGAAGGCGCTCAGCCCGGTGACCTCGCCCAAGCTGCCGCCGTGCCACCGCAGGTCCTCGCTCCACAACTCGTCGATCGCGGCCAGATCGCCCCCGTTGACGACCTCGTCCAGGAACCGCCGGACGACCGTCACGGGGTCGCCGGACGCCTGGCCGAGGGGGTCGCGCTGCTCGGGCGTGGCGTCGTCCCGGTCGGTCGAGCGGCTGAGCCCCTCCCAGGCGGCGTCGCGCTCGGCGAGCGCATTGGCGGCGGCGCGGGCCCCGGTCAGGGCGTCGGAGCCGAGCAGCAGCCGGGTCGGCGGCTCGTCCATCGCGGCGAGCAGGGTCACGACGTGGGCGACCTTGCGCGGGTCGCCGAGCGCGGCGTCGGCGGCACCGGTGAACAGGCTCGCCAGCATGCCGACCGTACCCGCGTACGGAGCCGAGGGGGTGGGGACCGTCATCGAGGAGCCCGCCCAGTCCGTGCGCATGCCGCCGGGCTCGATCGTCGTCACCTTGACGCCGAGCGGGCCGACCTCGGTGGCCAGTACCTCGGTGAACCCGTTGACGCCCCACTTCGCCGCCTGGTACGCGGCCAGCCCCGGGGTCGCGACGCGCCCGCCGACGGACGACACCGTGATGATGTGACCGCCGCCCTGCCGGCGCAGGATCGGCACGACGGCCTTGCTGACGTGGACGACGCCGAACAGGTTCGTCTCCACCTGCGCGCGGAACCCCTCCGGCGTGGAGTCCTCGACCGACACGAGGTCGGCGTACCCGGCGTTGTTCACCACCACGTCCAGCCGGCCGAACTCCCGCACTGCCGCTTCGACGGCGGCGTCGACCGCGCCAGGGTCGGTGACGTCGAGGGGGAGGGCGAGCAGCTTGCCCGCATGGGTCGCGGTCAGGTCGGCGAGTTGCTCAGGGCGGCGGGCGGTGGCCACGACGCGGTCGCCCTGGTCAAGAGCGGCCAGGACGATCTCCCGTCCGAGGCCGCGGGAGCTGCCGGTAACGAACCAAACTTTGTCCGACATTTCAGTGTTCACCTTTCGAGTGCAGTTCAACAGAGGGCGGGGGAAACCACGGCTGTCCAGGGGAGACCAAGGGAGAGCGGGGGAGACTGAGGGAGACTGAGGGACTCTGGAGAGACCAGGGAAGACGGTCAAGGGTGAGCGGGCTCAGGCGTAGGCCTTCTGGAGGTGCTCGCCGAGCAGGGTGATCGCCTCGCGCGCCACTTCCACCGGCTTGGTGTGGGTGAAGCCGTGGTCGACGCCGGCGAACTCGCGATGGGTGACCGCCACGCCCTTGGACGCGAGGTCGGCGGCCAGGTCGTTCATCTCGTGGCGCAGGGTGTCGTACTCGGCGGTCATGATCAGGGTCGGGGGGAGCTCGGCCAGCCGGGCGTAACGGGCCGGGGAGGCGAGGGGGTCGCTCGGGTCGACGCCCTTGAAGTACGTGCGGCGTACCAGGCCCATCATGGCGGGCGGCACCACCGGGTTCGGCTTCGCGGACGTGCGCAGCGAGTCGTCCCGCACGAGGTCGGCGGCCCCGAACTCGGACGACACCGCCACCGGCCGGTAGCCGCCGTCGTCGATGGCCTGCTGTGCGACGTTCAGCGCGAACTTGCCTCCGGCGCTCGGGCCGCCCACCGAGACGCGCTCGCCGTCCCAGCCGTGGACGTGGCCGTTCTCGTGGATCCAGCGGAAGACGTCGTAGGTCTGCTGCTCGGAGACCGGGAAGCGGACCTTGGGGGCGGTGTCGTAGTCGGGGATCACGACGTGGCAGCCGATCTCGGAGGCGAGGTAGCGGGCGATGTTGTCCTCCTGGCGGGGCACGCGGATGATGAAGGCGCCGCCGTGGGTGATGAGGTGCACCGGGGGCCGCCTGCCCGAGGCGAGGGCCGCCGTGACGTCCTCGGGGGTGGGCGCGTAGAGCAGCGCCCGCACCTTCCCGTGCCGGGTCGGGATCGTGATGCGCGACGGCTTGGCGATCTTCTTCGTCGCGAACTGGACGTCCGGCGAGGAGTACTGCAGGCGGAACATGGCGGGGAACATCGCCTGCATCAGCCTGGCGGACAGCGCGTCGCGCCAGTGGATGGCGGGGTCGGTGCCGAGCATGGGGGGCCTCTTTCGTCTACGGGCGTCTGCCGGTCGAGCTGTCTTCTAACCGGTTGGTTAGAAGCTAGGCCACCCCTCGCGGAGTTGTCAACTAAATGGTTAGGAGGCTAATCTGGGGGCATGCCGCCGAGAGATGCCGAAGCCACACGACGCCGCCTGCTGGACGCCGCTCTGCGGGAGTTCGCCGAGTTCGGCATCGCCGGGGCACGCGTCGACCGCATCGCCGAGGCGGCCGGCTCGAACAAGGCGCAGATCTACCACTACTTCGGCAGCAAAGATCAGCTCTTCGACGCCGCCTTCGAGACCATCGTGCGCGACACGGTGGCCGACACCCCGATCGACGTCCACGACCTGCCCGGGTACGCGGCCAGGCTGGCCCGCCGCTACGAGGAGCACCCGCAGGTCATGCGGCTGGCGACCTGGCAGCGCCTGGAACGCGCCGCCGACGCGCCCGTGCCGCTCGCCGTGAAGAGCGTCCGCGACAAGGTCGACGCCATCGCGCGCGCCCAGGACGAGGGCGTGCTGCCCCGGCACTACCCGCCCGGGGTCCTGCTCACCTTGGTGCTGCAGCTCGCGGCCGTGTGGACGGCGGTCAACCCCGAGTTCGGCGCCGCCGTCGACATGGAGGGCGTCCGGCGCGAGGACGTCGTCGCCGACTCCGTCCGCCGCCTGCTCGCCGGCTAGTGCATTCCGCTGCGGCGGATCGGCGCGTGCCCGGTGCTCCGCGGTGGTTCAGGGGGTTCCCGGTAGGGCGCGTAGCCAGGTCAGTGCGGCCTCCACGGTGTCCACGGTGTCCAGGGCGGCGGTCTCGGGGAGGGGTGGGCGGCGTACGACCACCACGGGCAGGGCGAGGTCGCGCGCGGCCGTGAGCTTCGCCCGTGTCATCGTCCCGCCGCTGTCCTTGGTGACCAGCACGTCGACGCGGTGCTCGCGCATGAGCGCCCGCTCGCCGTCCACCGTGTACGGACCCCGGTCGAGCACGAGGTGGTGGTGGGCGGGCATCGGCGGTTCCGGCGGGTCGACCGTACGGATCAGGAACCACAGGCCGTCCGCGCCGGCGAACGCGGCGAGCCCCTGGCGGCCGGTCGTGAGGAAGACCCTGCGCCCGAGCGCGGGCAGGACGGCGGCGGCCTCGTCCAGGGACGCCACCCAGCGCCAGTCGTCCCCGGCGTCCTGCCGCCACCCCGGGCGCCGGAGCACCAGCAGCGGAACCCTCGCCTCCGCCGTCGCGCGGACGGCCGAGGCGGTGATGCGCTCGGCGAAGGGGTGCGTGGCGTCGATCACCGCGCGGATCCCGTGCTCGCGCAGCCATGCCGCCATCCGGTCCGGGCCGCCGAACCCGCCGACCCGCACCTCGCCCTCGGGCAGACGGGGGTCGGTCACCCGTCCCGCCAGCGACGACACCACGCGGACGCCCGGGTCACGGACCAGCTCGGACGCGAGCCGCCGCGCCTCCCCGGTGCCGCCGAGTACCAGGACGCCGCCCCTCATCTGCCGCTTCCTTTCACGTGGTACATCCTTGGCCCATGACCACAGGGCTGCGGTACGGGTGGACGACCGGCGCGTGCGCCACGGCGGCCACCACGGCCGCCTACACCGCGCTGCTCACCGGCTCCTTCCCCGACCCGGTGGAGATCTTCCTGCCCCGGGGGCAGCGGCCGGCGTTCGCGCTCGCCGTCGAGGAACTGGTGGAGGGCCCGCCGGGCGCGGACCGGGCGCGGGCCGGGGTGGTCAAGGACGCGGGCGACGACCCGGACGTCACCCACGGCGCGCTGGTCACCGCGACCGTACGGCACGGAGCACCGGGGACGGGGGTGACGTTCCGCGCCGGACCGGGCGTCGGCACGGTCACCAAACCGGGGCTGCCGCTGGCCGTGGGAGAACCGGCCATCAACCCGGTCCCCCGTCAGATGATCCGCGACCACGTCGCCCGGGTCGCCGCCGCGTACCGCGATGAGGGCGACGTGGTCGTGGAGATATCGGTCGAGAACGGTGAAGAGCTCGCGCGGCGTACCTGGAACCCCCGGCTGGGCATCCTGGGCGGCCTGTCCATCCTCGGCACGACCGGCATCGTGGTGCCGTACTCCTGCTCGGCGTGGATCGACAGCATCCGGCGCGGCATCGACGTCGCCCGCGCCGCCGGGCACGTCCACGTCGCCGCCTGCACCGGCAGCACGTCGGAGAAGGTCGCGACCGAGCTGTACGGCCTGCCGGAGGACGCGCTGCTCGACATGGGCGACTTCGCCGGGGCCGTCCTGAAGTACCTGCGGCGGCATCCCGTGCCCCGGCTTACGGTGGCCGGCGGCATCGGCAAGCTGTCCAAGCTCGCCGACGGGCATCTCGACCTGCACTCGGGCCGCTCCCAGGTCAGTACGGACGCCCTCGCCGCGATGGTGCGCGACGCGGGCGGGGACGAGGACCTCGCCGCACGCGTCCTGCGCGCGAACACCGCCCTCCAGGCGCTCACCATCTGCCAGGAGGCGGGACTGCCGCTCGGAGACCTTGTCGCCGCCGGAGCCCGCACCACCGCCCTCGGAGTGCTGCGCGGCGCCCCCGTCGAGGTCGACGTCGTCGTCATCGACCGCGCGGGCACCATCGTCGGCCGCGCGGGGTGAGCGGCGCTCAGCGGGCTCACCGGGCTCACCGGGCTCAGTGGGCTCAGTGGTGGGCTCAGTGGGCTCAGTGGGCATGGTGTGCGGCCCTGGCCGTCGCCACTGCGGCCGCGGTCTCCGCGATGCCCAGGTGGCGCATGCTTTCGCCGCCGGATTCGACGCGGTAGCCGTCCCCGGTCGCGACCACGAGCACGGCCGGCCCTCCGGGGCGCCCGCACTGACGCTCGCACCCCGCCCAGTGCACGGGCAACCTCCGTCCCGGGGTCTCGCCGTTGACGTCCGCCGTGGCCGCCTGAACCGTCGCGCGCCCGGTGCCGGACCGGCCGGTCGCGTGGGTGGCGTCCGCCTGGACGTCGGCCAGGGACTTGGCGCAGCCCGGACGTCCCGTGCAGGACGTGACCCCGGTCCACGGAGAGGCCGGGTCGGTGACCAGACCGGCCTCGCCCAGCCTCGCGAGCCACGATTCGGCGGTTTCCGTCCTCATACCCGGGACGATCACGCTCCGCCATGGAGTGAGCCGTACCTCACCCGTGCCCGCCCGCGCCGCCTCGGCCAGCACGGACGCCTGCGCGGCCGTCAACCGTCCGAGCGGCGGCATGACGACGAGTGCCACCCGTCCGTCGGTCTGGGCGAGGGGCCCAAGCCGGGGCGCGGGCCGATCGCCCAGGCCGATGGACGAGGCGGGCCGGCTGCCGCCGAGTCCCCCGGACGGCCGTCCGGACTGCTCCTGGACGGGCGGTGACGGGGGCCCGTCCGCCGATCCGGGGCCGGACATGTGGCCGGCTCCCGGCGCCCGTGCGGACACACGGGCGGTGATGTTCGCGGGGCCGTCGGCCAGCTCGGCGACGCGCCACGCGGCCGAACCCTGGGCGGCGCGTTCGGCCAGGAACGCCTCGCCCGCTGCGATCATCAGGGGGACGACGTCGGAGGGCGCGGCGCGCAGCCCCGTGTCCCGCCCGGCCAGCAGCAACGCCCCCCGGACGTCCGCGGCGGGTGGCCGTGTGCTTTCGGTGGCCGGACGGGGGAGGTGCACGGCGGGAAGGGGAAGGTAGGCGACGTCTGCGGCGGGGAGCGCGACGTCGCCCCGTCCGTCGTCCACGGCGAACAGGAACCGGCCGGGCAGGTCCGCCAGGGCCGGGTGCGAGACGAGGGCCTCGTCCAGCTCGCGGACCAGCGGCGCCACCTCGATCAGCCCGCGACCGTCCAGCCCGGCCAAGGGGGACGCCAGGATGTTGCGGACGCGTTCGTGCGTGGCCGACGGCAGAAGCCCGATGGCGGCCATCCTTTCGGCGAACAGCTCCGCGCCCGGCCCGTCCAGCCCGCGCACCTGCACGTTAGCCCGTGAGGTCAGCTCGACGACCCCCGAACCGAGCGCCGCGCAGGCCGCGCCGAGTTCCGCGAGCCGCTCCCCGGTGAGCAGCCCCCCGGGCACCCGGACCCGGGCGACGGCTCCGTCCGCCGCCGGATGCGTCTGCAACGCCCCGGGGCAGGCGTCCGCCCGGGACCGCTCCCCGAACTCCGCATCTGCCATGTCGAGGATCGTAACCCGCCATCCGTCGTGAACCGCCGCGGTCCTCCGGGCCGGCTCCTCGCACCCGGCGTGGACGGGGTGGGCGGGGTCGCATTCCGGCGGGGGGCGTGGTCTCATAGAGGCGACGGCAATACGGAGGAAGCCGGTGTGATTCCGGCGCGGTCCCGCCACTGTCACCGGGGAGTCAACCCCACCGCAGGCCACGGCCCGGCAACGGGCGGGAAGGCCGGGGTGAGCGTCGATCCGGGAGCCAGGAGACTCCAGGCCGTGTGGACCTACTACCCGGGGCGCGGATCCCGAGTGAGGACGTGCCGTGCGCGATCTGCCAGTTCTCCCTGTTCTGCTGCTGTCGACCTCCGACACCGACCTGCTCAGCGCACGCGCGAGCGGCCTGCCGTACCGTCTGGGCAACCCCGCGAGGCTCGCCGCCGCCGACGTTCCCGCCCTGCTGGAGGACGCCGGGCTGGTCGTCGTCCGTCTGCTCGGCGGGCGGCGGGTCTGGGAGGAAGGGCTGGACGCCGTACTGGCGGGCCCGCTGCCGGTGGTCGTGCTGGGTGGTGAGCAGGCTCCGGACGCCGAGTTGATGGAGCTGTCCACCGTCCCGGGCGGGGTGTGCGCCGAGGCGCACGCGTACCTCGCCCACGGGGGGTCGGCGAACCTGGCCGAGCTGCACCGCTTCCTGTCCGACACGGTCCTGCTGACCGGCCACGGCTTCGCGCCGCCCGCGCAGACCCCGAACTGGGGCATCCTGGACCGTCCGGACGCCCGGCCCGTGGAGGCCGGGGTGGCCGTGCGGCCCGTCGTCGGGGTGTTGTACTACCGCGCGCACCACGTGGCGGGGAACACCCGGTTCGTCCAGGTGCTGTGCGACGCCATCGAGGACGCGGGCGGCCGGGCGTTGCCGGTGTACTGCGCGTCGCTGCGCACGGCCGAACCCGCGCTCCTGGACGTGCTCGGCCAGGTGGACGCGCTGGTCGTCACGGTGCTGGCCGCGGGCGGCACCCGTCCCGCCACGGCGTCGGCGGGCGGCGACGACGAGGCGTGGGACGTGGGCGCGTTGGCACGGCTGGACGTGCCGATCCTGCAGGGCCTGTGCCTCACGGGGGACCGCGAGACGTGGGAGGGCAGCGACGACGGGCTGTCTCCTCTGGACGCGGCCTCGCAGGTGGCGATCCCGGAGTTCGACGGGCGCATCATCACGGTCCCGTTCTCGTTCAAGGAGGTCGACGCCGACGGGCTCCCGGTGTACGTGGCGGACCCCGAGCGCGCGGCGCGGGTCGCGGGCATCGCGGTCCGGCACGCGGCGCTGCGGCACGTGCCGCCCGCCGACCGGCGGATCGCCGTGATGCTGTCGGCGTATCCCACCAAGCACGCCCGCATCGGCAACGCCGTGGGCCTCGACACGCCCGCGAGCGTGGTGCGCCTGCTGGCGGCAATGCGCGACCGGGGGTACGACATCGGTGATACAGGTGCAGATGGGGAGATTCCGGGCGTAGCTGCGCAGGACGGCGACGCGCTGATCCACGCGCTCATCGCCGCCGGTGGCCAGGACCAGGACTGGCTGACCGAGGAGCAGCTGGAGGGCAACCCGGTCCGCATCTCCGCCGCCCGCTACCGCGAGTGGTACGCCACCCTGCCCGGGGACCTGCGGGAAGGCATGGAGCGCCACTGGGGCCCGCCGCCGGGCGAGTTGTTCGTCGACCGCTCCCGCGACCCGGACGGCGAGATCGTGCTGGCCGCGCTGCGCGCCGGGAACCTCGTGGTCATGGTGCAGCCGCCGCGCGGGTTCGGCGAGAACCCGATCGCGATCTACCACGACCCCGACCTGCCGCCGAGCCACCACTACCTGGCCGCGTACCGCTGGCTGGCGGACGGCTTCGGCGCGCACGCGGTCGTCCACGTCGGCAAGCACGGCAACCTGGAGTGGCTGCCGGGCAAGTCGGCGGGGATGTCGGCGTCCTGCGGCACGGACGCGGCGCTCGGCGACCTGCCGCTCGTCTACCCGTTCCTGGTCAACGACCCGGGCGAGGGAACGCAGGCCAAGCGGCGCGCGCACGCCACCCTGGTCGACCACCTCGTGCCTCCGATGGCCCGCGCGGACAGCTACGGCGACATGGCGCGGCTGGAGCAGCTCCTGGACGAGCACGCCTCGATCGCGGCGATGGATCCGGCGAAGCTGCCCGCGATCCGCGCCCAGATCTGGACGCTGATCCAGGCCGCGCGGCTGGACCACGACCTCGGGGTGGCCGACCGTCCGCACGACGCGGAGTTCGACGACTTCCTGCTGCACGTCGACGGCTGGCTGTGCGAGGTGAAGGACGTGCAGATCCGCGACGGGCTGCACGTCCTCGGCGAGGCGCCGCAGGGCCGCGTCCGGGTGGATCTCGTGCTGGCCATGCTGCGCGCCCGGCAGATGTGGGCGGGCAACGTCGCGCTTCCCGGCCTGCGGGAGGCGCTCGGCCTGTCCGAGGACGGCACCGCCGGCCGCGCGGGCGTGGACGAGGCCGAGGCGCTGGCGGAGGCCCTGGTCGAGGGCATGGAGGAGCGCGCCTGGGATCCGGGCGCGGCGGCCGAGGTGTGCGCGGCCGTCCTGGACGGCTCGGCCGGGGACGCGGGCCAGGTGGTGCGGGTTCTGGAGTTCGCGGCGACGGAGGTCGTGCCCCGGCTGGCGCGGACGTCCGACGAGATCGACGCCGTGCTGCACGCCCTGGACGGGGGGTACGTGCCGGCGGGGCCCAGCGGGTCGCCGCTGCGCGGGCTGATCAACGTGCTGCCGACCGGGCGGAACTTCTACTCGGTGGACCCGAAGGCGGTGCCGAGCCGGCTCGCCTGGGAGACGGGGCAGGCCATGGCCGACTCGCTGCTCGCCCGCTACCGCGCCGACACCGGTGAGTGGCCCCGTTCGGTCGGCCTGTCGATCTGGGGCACCAGCGCCATGCGCACGGCGGGCGACGACGTGGCCGAGGTGCTGGCGCTGCTCGGCGTCCGCCCGGTGTGGGACGAGGCGTCGCGGCGGGTGACCGGACTGGAACCGATGAGCCCGGCCGAGCTGGGCCGCCCCCGGGTGGACGTCACCGTCCGCATCAGCGGGTTCTTCCGCGACGCGTTCCCGCATGTCGTGGTGATGCTGGACGACGCCGTCCGCCTGGTCGCGTCCCTGGACGAGCCGGAGGACGAGAACTACGTCCGCGCGCACGTCCTCGCCGACACGCGGGATCACGGGGACGAGCGGCGGGCCACCACCCGCGTCTTCGGCTCGCGCCCGGGCGCGTACGGCGCGGGGCTGCTGCCGCTGATCGACAGCCGCAACTGGCGCGACGACGCCGACCTGGCCGAGGTGTACGCCCTGTGGGGCGGGTTCGCGTACGGCAGGGACATGGACGGCGTGCCGGCGCGCGGGGACATGGAGGCGGCCTACCGGCGCATCGCGGTGGCGGCCAAGAACGTCGACACGCGCGAGCACGACATCGCCGACTCCGACGACTACTTCCAGTACCACGGCGGCATGATCGCCACCGTCCGCGCGCTGACCGGCCGCGCGCCGGCCGCGTACGTCGGCGACAGCACCCGCCCGGACGCCGTGCGCACCCGCACCCTCTCGGAGGAGACCTCCCGGGTGTTCCGCGCCCGCGTGGTCAACCCGCGCTGGGTGGCGGCGATGCGGCGGCACGGGTACAAGGGGGCGTTCGAGCTCGCGGCCACGGTCGACTACCTGTTCGGGTACGACGCGACGACGGGCGTGGTCGCCGACTGGATGTACGACAAGCTCGCGGCGACGTACGTGCTGGACCCGGAGAACCGGCGTTTCCTCGCCGAGTCCAACCCGTGGGCCCTGCACGGCATCGCCGAACGGCTGCTGGAGGCGGCGTCGCGGGGCATGTGGGAGCACCCCGATCCGGACGTCCTGCGCGACCTCCAGGAGGTCTACCTCAAGGTGGAGGGCGACATCGAGGCCGGCCCCGACTCTGCCTGAGACGACCCGCCGAGCGTCCTGCGGCCCTGGCCTACTGCGGCGATCATCCCTGGAACGCGCGCCTGCGCGGGTGAGGCGGCGCCTCCCGGTTCACACGCCGATGTCGACGGTCCGGATGCCCGAGTAGGTGGTGTAGGAGGTGATCGTCCGTGGCGTGCGCAGGCCCGGGTTGCCGAGGAACAGGTGCCGCAGGCGCGAGAACGGCCCGCCACGGCTCTCGGCCTCGGCCACGTCGTCGAGTAGCCGGGCGTCGGTCTCGTCGAGGTGGACCCGCTCGGACAGGTTCCAGCCGTCCCAGGGCAGGACCTCGACCTTGTTCAGCGCCGCCAGGTCGCGCACGACGTTGCCCTGGACGAAGTCGAGACCGCTCACGTCGATGAGCGACACGCCGAACGTCGCGGGGTCGGCTCCCTCCTGGCGGCAGGCCCGCCAGGCGTCGCCCGCGACCAGGAAGCGGTCGCGCGGCACGTCCATCGGGTCGAAGGAGATCTTGAACTCCTCCATGATCCGCGGCGTGGGGAGCTGGGCGTCGATCAGCGTCCAGCCCTTGTCGCGATCCCAGTATTCGGTGACCCAGTGGTCCTCGTTGCGCCCGGGGATGAAATACGTCGCGAATCCGCAGCGGATGCGCGCGGGCGTGCCGGTGCTGCGCAGCAGGGAGCACAGGACGAGCGCGAAGTCGCGGCACGTTCCGGCGAACCGTTTTCCGGGCGCGCGGGCGACCGTGAGCGGCCGGTCGTCCATTTCGGTGACGATCCGCAGGATCGCGGAGACGTAGCGCGTCTCGGCCTCGTTCTTGCGGTGTTCCGGCAGCGTGAAGCCGAAAAGCGGGCATTCTTCCCGGTTCACGAGAAGGTCGCGGACCAGCCGCGCCAGTTCGGCGGGCGCGGTGGGGATTCCGTCCAGCCTGGTCAGGTCGCCGGGGTCGCTGAAAACGCTGTGCGTGAGATAAAAGGCGGGTTCATCCGCTTCTAACGGGTGGCGTGCGTCGGTCATGGTCCGCCTTTCCTCGCCGGGGTACGCCGCACTGGACCCGCATAAGCTTGACGGAAATTAATAGTAAATGTCCACTATTTTCATCGTGGAAGGAGAAATCCGCCAACATGGCGGGTCGGTTCCACCCGCCATTTCCGCTGACGGTCACGCAGTACGTCAGGTGCCGTCCGCCGGCGTGGTGAAGCCGCCGTGGTGCGTGGGCCCGTGGGGGTCGGCGCAGTGCGCGCGGTCGCGGCCGATGGTGAGCAGTTCGGGCGTCGCGTGGTCCACCTGGAGCGTCGTGTGGCCGATGCCGTACTGGTCGTGGACCAGCCGCTCGGCGGCCACCCGCACGCCGTGGCAGTCGGCCCCCGGCTCGACCAGGATGTGCGCCGACAGCGCGGCGTAGCCGGAGGTGACCTCCCAGATGTGCAGGTCGTGGACCTCCACGACGTGCTCCAGCGCCGCCGCCTTCCTGCCGATCTCGGCCGGGTTCATCCCCGCCGGAGCGGCCTCCATGAAGACCCGTCCCGACTCGCGCACCAGCCCCCAGCCCGCCTTCAGCATCAGCGCGGCGACCACCAGGGCGGCGACGGCGTCGGCCCGCGCCCAGCCGGTCGTCCAGATCACCAGGCCCGCGACGGTGGTGGCGATGAACGCGTACAGGTCGTTGAGGATGTGCTGGAAGGCGCCCTCGACGTTGAGGCTGGAGCGGTTCGCCCGGCTCAGCAGCAGCGTCGCGGCCACGTTCACGGCGATGCCGGCCAGGCCCGTGAAGACGACGTACGCGCCCTCGACGCGCGGCGGCGCGACGAGCCTGACGATGCCCTCGTACACGAAATAGGCGCTCAGTAGCAGCAGCGTGATGCCGTTGATCTGCGCGGACACGATCTCGGCGCGTTTGAGCCCGTAGGTGAAGCCGCCCTGCGGGGGACGCTGGGCGATGCGCATCGCGACCAGCGCGAACACGATGGAGATCGCGTCGGTCAGCATGTGGCCGGCGTCGGTGATCAGCGCCAGCGAGCCCGAGACGAAGCCGATGACCACCTCGACGACCATGAAGGCGACGATGAGCGCGAGCGCGCCGCTCAGGTAACGCCGGTCGGTGTCGGCGCCGAACCCGTGACCGTGCCCATGCCCGTGCCCGCCGTGCCCGTGCCCCTGGGCCGCCGCGGGTTCCGTGGTGCGCCGGCGGGCGGCCCTGTCAGCCATCGCCGGGCTCCCCCTCCGTGTGCCGCGCATGGGTGATCGCCAGGTCGAACAGCATGCGCACGTGGGAGTCGGCGAGCTGGTAGTACGCCATGCGTCCCGACCTGCGCACCTTGACCACGCGGCGCATGCGCAGCAGCCGCAGCGCGTGCGAGGCGCCGGACATGCTCTGGCCGGTGGCCGCGGCGAGGTCGCACACGCACATCTCGCCGCCCTCCAGAAGGGCGGCCATCATGCGCAGCCGGCCGGGGTCGGCGAGCAGACCGAACACCTGGGCCAGGTCCTGCACCGTCTCCTCGGAGGGGAGGGCCTGGCGGACGGACGAGACGCGTTCGGCGTCGACGACGGGCGTCGTGCAGGCGTCGGGGTCCACCACTACGACGGTTGAACGATCTTTCATATATTGAAGTGTAGGAACCGGCGCGCCGCTTGTCGAGACCGGAAAGCCGCGCCGCTGGAGGAAACCGGACGGAACGGCCGTGCCGCACCGCCTCCCACGGCACGGCACGGCCTGTCCTGGCGGGGTGCCCCGACCCCCTACAAGGGCGTGAACACCCCCGTGTCACGGCGGTAGTTGGACACGACGCCGGTGTCCACCTCGTAGAACCAGCCGTGCAGGCGCAGACGCCCGCTCGCGACGCGCCGCGCCACCCGCGGGTAGCGGTGGAGCTTGTCGAGCTGCGCGATGAGGTGGGCCCGGCCGGGCTCCTCGCTCGCGTCGAGGCGCGCCTCGCGCCAGCGGTGCGTCTGCAGCAGCCACCAGCGGGTGGTGGGCGCCGAGCGCAGCGTCCACGAGCGGACCCTGCCCTGGACGGCGCCGCAGCGGGTGTGACCGCAGACGATCAGGTCCTGCACGCCGAGGATGTTGACGGCGTACTCGATGGTGGCGGCCTCGGCCGTGAGGCGGCCGAGCCGGTAGGGCGGGATGATGTTCCCCGCCGTGCGCAGCTCGAACAGCTCGCCGGGCCGCGCCCCGGTGATCAGGGACGGGATTACCTGCGCGTCGGAGCAGGTGATGAACATCGCCTGCGGCGAGATGCCTTCTTCGAGGGTCGCCGCCTGTTCTCGCCCTCCGCTGACCTTCTGGTGGAACGTGCGGGCATGGTCGATCAACGACTGCATGGAAGGACTCCTTCGTGCTGATGATCGGGCCCCCGTTGATCGAGACGGGGGATGGATGACCGATCGGACCGCCTTCGGGCGTGTCCGATCCCCGCGTCACGGCGCGGGAGATCCCTCTGATCAGCAGCGGAAGACGGGCAGCCGCGGCCCTGTCGGCCGCGCCCACCGCAGGGCGGAGGCGCCCGCTCCGGACATCCCCGCCAGACGCGCCGTCTCCTCGGCGGGCCTCGATCTCTGCGGTGGGGGTCCGCCGTTGCGTGACGGCGGCGGGGGAGGCTTGAAGCAACCGGCCGAGCAGGGCTGTTCCCAGGGCTTCGGGCACCCGTCGTGGTTGTCCTCGGGAATGGGCGCGGGGGCCGGTACGGGGGCCGCCTCAGGTTGCCCCGCGGCGAACGCGGACGCGACGGCCTGGGGCGTCGGGAAGGGGGGGTGGCCGAGGGGGACGATGCCGAGGACGAGCAGCAGGGCGGTGGCCACGGCCGGGAAGGCGCGGAGGACCGCCGTCATCGCCGTTCGTGTCTCCGTCAACGCATCGCTCCACTACTTATAGCATGCAGTTGATTACGAATAGTAGTCGAAGGGTCGTGTCACGTACATTGGCTGTTTGGCAAAGGTGCTGGTCGCGCTATGGTTTTGGGAGATCGGCGGTAGAGAAATCCCGCATGTCCGATCTTTCCGTCAATGTGGCTTTCCGATCTCGACGCGGCACCACGGGGCCATCCTGTGTTGTGCTCGCCGTCACCAGGCGTCTCTAGCGTGTCGGCCATGAGAAAAACCATGATCGGGCTGGGCGCCGTCGCGATGGCGCTGAGCATGTCCGCTCCTGCCTTCGCCGACCACGGGAACGACGGCCGCGGTCACGGCGGCGACACGTTCGGCCGCGCGACGCTGACCGGCTTCGCCTCCCTCCCCGCCGAGACCTACGTGCCCGGAAGCGAGCCCTCGGGTTCCAAGATCGGCACCGCCCCGATCAACGGCATCACCCTGCCCCTTCCCGGCCAGCCCGTCCAGGGCTTCAGCGGCGTGCTGCGCCGCAAGGACGGCACCTTCGACGTGCTGTCCGACAACGGCTACGGCAACAAGGCCAACAGCGGTGACTTCCTGCTGCGCATCCACCAACTCGCGCCGGAATTCCGCACCGGCAAGGTCCGCGTGGTCGGCGGCGTCAACCTGACCGACCCCAACGGCCGCGTCCCCTTCGCGCTCACCCGCGCGGACCGCAAGCTCACCGGCTCCGACTTCGACGTCGAGTCGATCGTCGGCGCCGACGACGGCACGTACTGGATCGGCGACGAGTTC
This sequence comes from Sphaerisporangium sp. NPDC051017, assembly GCF_040683095.1. Classification (NCBI taxonomy): domain Bacteria; kingdom Bacillati; phylum Actinomycetota; class Actinomycetes; order Streptosporangiales; family Streptosporangiaceae; genus Sphaerisporangium; species Sphaerisporangium sp. NPDC051017. The sequence continues at coordinate 47,566 of NZ_JBFBCI010000021.1, read as the reverse complement.
GGCCCGTTCCTGCTGCACTTCTCGTCCAAGGGCGTGCTGCTGGAGGCCCCGATCTCGCTGCCCGGCGTCAAGGCCCCGGAGAACCCGTACCTGAACGGCGGCCAGCCGAACCTGGGCGGCAGCAAGGGCTTCGAGGGCATGGCGCGCTCCGCCGACGGCCGCACCCTGTACCCGATGCTGGAGGGCACCGTCGCCGGCGACCCCGCGGGCACGCTGCGCATCAACGAGTTCGACGTCCGCAAGCGCGCCTACACCGGCAAGCGCTGGATGTACCAGCTCGAGGACCCGGCGAACGCCATCGGCGACTTCATCACGGTCGACCGCAACCGCTTCCTGGTCATCGAGCGGGACAACGGGCAGGGCGACGCCGCCAAGTTCAAGAAGGTCTTCATGGTCGACTTCCGCGACCGCGACAAGGACGGCAAGGTCGACAAGACGCAGGTCGCCGACCTGCTCGACCTCGCCAACCCGCGCGGCCTCGGCGGCTTCGGCCCGACCTTCCGCTTCCCGTTCCAGACGATCGAGGACATCGTGATCCTCGACGACCGCACCCTCGGCCTGCTGAACGACAACAACTTCCCGTTCTCCGCCGGCCGCACTCCGGGCAAGCCGGACAACAACGAGTTCATCACCATCCGGCTGACCCGCGACCTCGACGCCGACCTCTCCGGTCGCGAAGACCACTGAGGCCGCTCAGGCCACTGAGGTACTGAGGTCACGGAGGCCACCTGAGGTCACGACTCCCGTCCACGCGGGTCGCGACCGGCAGACCACCCGGCCGGGCCGGACGCACCCACAAGGTGCCGGCCCGCCGGGTCCCCGGCCCAGGCCCCAGGCGGTGAGTCCCGGCCCGGGCGGGGCAGGGGTTCCCCGGCTCAGGCCCCAGGCGGCGTCGCGGTCACGCGCGTCCACTCGACGCGGGCCTGCGCCGCGTTGCCGCCCGCCGTTCCCGTCACCCAGTGCGTCACCTGCGGCCTCTCCCGGCTGTCCTGGATCACCCAGGTTGCCCCGGTGTCGGCGCCGTCGCGGTAGAGCCGGGCCACGCCCGAGGACCCCACCGTGACCCGCCAGGTGGACGGCGCGGCGGCCGTGTTCGAGGCGTGGACCCTCTCCCACACGTCCGAACCCTTGCGCATCGTCCACACCCCGTTCTTCTGGACCGTCAGCATGAGCCGCCGGTAGCCGTTGGACACCTTGGTGCCCAGGCTGACGCCCTCCCCGCCCGCGGGGTTCAGCGCGCTGTCGTCGTCCACCCGCCCGCGGAACTCCAGCGTGAAGTCACAGCCGTCGGCGACGTCCAGGCCGATCGACGCGCTGGACGCCCTGCGCCCGGTGCTGCGCAGGCGCAGCATGCCGTCCGCGACCTCGGCGGAGCCCCCGGCCCCGTCCAGCGTCCAGTCGCCGAAGGCGTCCCAGGCGCTGCTCGCGACGTTGTCCACGACCTCCACCGCGTCCACCAGCGCCTCCGACGGCGCGGCCGCCGTGCCCGAGCACCACACCGACACGCGGGGCGTCTCCCGCGAGTCGGCGACGACCCACCGCGCCCCCATCTCGGCGCCGTCGCGGTACAGGACGGCGTCGCCGCGCGCGCCGACCGCGACCTGCCACGTGTGGGACGCGGAGGTGTCGATCTGGACGGTGTGCACGCGGCTCCAGCCAGAGGTCCCCTGGACGAACGAGTACACCCCGTCGGCCTGGAGCGCGAGCATCAGCCTCTTGGAACCCGTGGCGACCTTCAGCGCGAGCCCCGCGCCCGCGCCCGTGGCGGGGTTCAGCCGGGAATGGGAGACCACGCGCCCCCGGATCGACGCGACGAATCCGCTCGCCGGGCCGTACATCTGGGTGACGCCCGAGAAGCCGGTCGTGGTCCCGGCCTCGGCGTTGGCCAGGTGGAGGTGGCCGGAGCCGTCGAGGGCCGCCGTGCCGCCGCCGGGCGTGGCCGTCCACGCCGACAGGTCGCCGAAGCCGCCGCCGACGCCGGTGAACGACGTGGTGATGTCGAGCGGCGCGACCATGATGGCGGTCTGGTTGTGCTCCCAGACGACGAAGAAGCGGCCCGGCGCGTACTCGTCGGCGCTGGCGTACACGTCCCAGCCGCGGGCGGCGCCGGTGGTGAGGCGGGCGCCGTCGGCGAAGAGCCGGCCGGGGCCCCAGGGCGCGCGCGGGCGCTTGATCTTGTAGCAGAGGACCTCGCGGTACTGGTCCGGCTTGCTCGCGCCCGACCCCGTGAACGGGCCGGCGAGGGTGTTGTAGATCGTGAGGTACCGGCCGCCGGTGTCCCGGGTGAGGAACCCCTTGACGTAGTAGTTCGGGATGTCCGGGTCCAGCGCCATCGGGGACCAGGTCAGGCCGCCGTCCCGGCTTGTGCACGTGGCCGCCTGCACCGCGTGGGTGCGGTAGTACGCGTCCCGCTGCGCGGGCGAGGTGCCGCCCCGCTTGTCGAGCGTGCGCGCCATCATGATCAGCGTGCCGGGCTCGTCGTGCGAGGCGATGACCTGCGGCTCCTCGATGCCGACGTCGGGAGGGTTCGCCGCCAGCCCGCCCGGCGTCCAGGTCACCAGGTCCGTCGAGCGCAGCACGCCCGCGCGGGTCTGGCCGCCCGCCTCGCGCCAGAACGGCAGCAGCCACACCCCTTCGTGCCTCAGCGGCTTGCCCGCGACCACGACGCCCCGCTTGTTGCCCGGCACCTGGACCGTGATGGGGAAGTCCGCCCACGTCCGGCCCGCGTCCGTGCTGCGCTTGGCGACCATCTGCACGGGAAAGCCGTCGACCTCGCCCTGCGCGTCGCGGTCGTCGGCGATGGTGATCCGGCCGAGCAGCGCGTACAGCGTCCCGGCGTCGTTCAGGAAGATCACGAAGTGGTAGCGGTGGGTGGACGTCGCCGCGGCCAGCGTGCCGGACGTCCAGGTGGCGCCGCCGTCCGTGGAGCGCGCGAAAAGGATGGAGCCCTGGTCGGTGGGGGAGGGGTCGCGGCTGTCCCGGACGCCCGCGCGCCAGCCGACGACCAGCGTGCGCGCGTCGAGCGCCACGATGTCGGGGACGCGGTTCCCCTCGTGCGCCAGCTCGCCGCCGGTGGTCGTGTCGACCGATCTGTACACGGTGACGGGCCTGCCGACCGCCGTTCCCACGACGTCGGCGTCGGGCCAGGACCGGGAGGGGCGCGCGGCGGGGGCGGGGTTCATGGACAGTAGCCAACACGACTCCCGGTACGGGCGCGCGCGGTCCGGCCGGGCATTAACCGGTTGTTCACCCGCGCCCCGGCGACGGCGCCGCCCGCGCGGGCGGCGCCGTCTCAGTGCCGTCTCAGTGCCGTTTCTGTGCCGTTTCAGTGCCGTTTTGAGGGAGCCGTCAGGGGCTCGTGCAGGTGAGGGTGGGCGTTCCCGGGGTGCCGGAGGCCACGTACCCGAAGGTTGTGGTGCCGCCTCCCGGGATGGTCCGGTTGTAGTCGGCGTTCTTGACGGTGATGTTGCTGCCGCTCACCGTATGGACGCCGTTCCACAGGGTGTTGATCGTGGTGCCGGACTGCAGCGTCCAGGCGGTCGTCCAGCCGTTGAGGGCCGCGGTGCCGTTGTTGGAACGGCGCGGGCCGATGATCGGCCAGGATGGGGAGGTGCACGTACGCCCCATCTCGCCCGGCGCGCTGGTCGAGGAGCTCGCCGACCGCATCGCCGCGACGCCCGCCCCGGCCCGCGTGCGGGTGGCCCTGGACGGCGCGCCGCCGGCCCGTCCGGGGGACCTCGGGAACGCGCTGATCGGCCCGCTGCGCCTGCGCGGCCGCGAGGTCATGCGCGTCTCCGCGTCCGACTTCCTGCGCCCGGCCTCGCTGCGCTTCGAGTACGGCCGCACCGACCCCGACGCCTTCTACGACGACTGGCTCGATGTCGGCGCGCTCGCCCGCGAGGTGCTCGACCCGCTGGAGCCGGGCGGCTCGGGCAAGGTCATCCCGACCCTGTGGGACAGCGCGATCGACCGCGCCACCCGTGCTCCGTACGTCACCGTCCCGCCCGGAACCGTTCTGATCATGGACGGCGCGCTCATGCTCGGGCGCTGGCTGGCGTTCGACCTCACCGTCCACCTGTGGCTCTCGCCGGGCGCGCTGGCCAGGCGCACGCCCGAGGAGCAGCGCTGGACCCTGCCCGCCTACGCCCGGTACGAGGACGAGGCCGCGCCGCGGGACCTCGCCGACGTGGTCGTCCGCGTGGACGACCCCCGGCACCCGGCGATCATCGAGCGCTGACCGCGACCCCGCCCGCCCCTACCGAGCCGGGGGCCGCACAGGGGGTGCCCTTGGCGTGCCGGCGGGCATACCCGATACCTCCGTGGCTGTTTGACCTGGTAAGACGCTTTTCTTCCGACGGGACGTGGGGTCGTCGAGATGTGCGGAATCTGCGGATGGGTGGACTACGGCAGAGATCTCCAGGAGTCGAGGGACACGCTTCACGACATGACCGAGCAGATGGCATGCCGGGGGCCGGACGACGAAGGAATGTGGATCTCCCTGCACGGTGCCGTGGGGCACCGGCGCCTGGCGATCATCGACCTCAAGGGTGGCCGCCAGCCGATGGTCGCCGAGGAGGACGAGGAGGTCGAGGCCGTCCTGACCTACAGCGGCGAGGTCTACAACTTCCTCGAACTACGCTCCGAGCTGGCCGCGAAGGGCCATCGATTCCGCACCCGCAGCGACACCGAGGTCGTCCTGCGCGCCTACATGGAATGGGGCATCGGCTTCGCCACCCGCCTCAACGGCATGTACGCCCTCGGCATCTGGGACACCCGCACCGAGGAACTCCTGCTCGTCCGGGACCGCCTCGGCATCAAGCCCCTGTACTACTACCCGACCCCGTGCGGCGTGCTGTTCGGCTCCGAGCCCAAGGCCATCCTGGCGAACCCCCTGTGCCATCCGGTCGTCGACGCCGAGGGCATGCGCGAGCTGATCTCGTTCGTCAAGACCCCGGAATGCGCGATCTACCAGGGTATGTACGAGGTGCGCCCCGGCTCCGTCGTCGTCGTGAACCGCCACGGCATCGCCAAGGAGCGGTACTGGCAGCTCGAATCGCACGAGCACACCGACGACGTGCATGCGACCGTCCGCACCGTCAGGGGACTGCTCGACGACATCGTCGAACGTCAGCTGATCTCCGACGTGCCGCTGTGCACGCTGCTGTCCGGCGGGCTCGACTCAAGCGCGGTCACCGCGCTCGCCGCCAAGGCCCTGCACGAGCACGGAGAGGGCAAGCTGCGCTCGTTCTCGGTCGACTTCGTCGGCTACACCGAGCACTTCAGCCCCGACGAGATGCGCGACACACCCGACACGCCGTTCGTCCACGACCTCGTCGGCCACCTCAGGAGCCTCGGCGTCGAGCACACCGACATCGTCCTGGACTCCGTCGACCTCATGGACCCGGCCGTGCGCTCCGGCGTCCTGCGGGCCCGCGACATGCCCACCGGCATCGGCGACATGGACACCTCGCTCTACCTGCTGTTCAAGGCCATCCGCGGCCACTCGACCGTCGCGCTGTCCGGAGAGTCGGCCGACGAGGTGTTCGGCGGGTACAAGTGGTTCCACGACCCCGAGGCCGTCAACTCCGGCACCTTCCCGTGGCTGGCCTTGCACGGCACGCAGTTCACCGCCCTGGAAAAGGTCCTCAACGAGGACCTCGCCGACAAGCTGGACATCCCCGGCTACCGCGCGGCGCGCTACCGCCAGGCGCTGGACGAGGTGCCGCGCCTGCCCGGGGAGACCGGGCTGGAGGCGCGCATGCGGGAGATCAGCTACCTGCACCTCACCCGGTTCGTGCAGATCCTGCTGGACCGCAAGGATCGCATGAGCATGGCCACCGGCCTGGAGGTCCGCGTCCCGTTCTGCGACCACCGGCTCGTCGAGTACGTGTTCAACGCGCCGTGGTCGCTGAAGACCTTCGACGGGCGGGAGAAGAGCCTGCTGCGCGCGGCGACCGGCGACCTGCTGCCGCGGTCGGTGCTGGAACGGCGCAAGAGCCCGTACCCCTCGACACAGGACCCCGGGTACGAGAAGGCCCTGCGCGAGCGGGCCGCCCGGGTCCTGTCCGGGCACGTCGCCGCGGAGCCGCTGGTGGACGTCGCCAAGGTGCGCGCCCTGCTGGACCTGCCGCAGGACGCGGTGAGCCGCCACGACGTGCGCGCCGCGCTGGAGGGGTTCCTGCAGTTCAATGGCTGGCTCGAACGCTACCGGGTGCGGGTCAGCCTGTAGGGCCGGGGACCTGGAGGGCGCGGCGTCGGCCTGGCGCTCCGGGTCCGGCGTTCGCGGGCAGGGGGACGGCGTCTCCACTAGGGTGATCTTTTCCGCCTTCGTGGAGGTCGAGAATGCCCGCTACGCGACGCGCCACCGTGGCCGCCACCGCGTCCCTGCTCGCCCTGGCCGCCTTCGCCCCCGGGGCGTCCGCCGCCGAGGGCGACGAGATCACGGTCGCCGCCTGCCCGCCGGGCACCATGGAACCGGCCGAGCTGGACGAGGCGTGCGGCGGCGAGGCGCTCGGCGCGATGTTCACCGGCCTCGTCGAGTACCTTCCCGGCAGGGCCGCCACCCGGTACGCCGTCGCGTCCTCGATCACCACCAAGGACAACAAGGTCTTCACCGTACGGCTGAAGAAGGGCTGGCGTTTCCACGACGGCACCGAGGTGAAGGCCCGCAACTTCGTCAAGGCCTGGAGCCACGGCGCCCGCGAGAGCGCGAACGGCTCCTACTACTTCCAGCACATCGCCGGCTTCCAGAAGCCCGCGCGTTCGGGGGTGCTCTCCGGCCTGAAGGTGATCGACGACCACGCGTTCACGATCACGCTGAACGAGCCGTTCGGGGGGTTCGTCCCCATGCTCGGACGGCTGGCGTTCGCGCCGCTGCCCGACTCCTTCTTCACCAGCCCCTCCGCCTACCGCAATTCCCCGATCGGCAACGGGCCGTACCGCTTCGTCTCCCGCACCGGCGAGGACGTCACCGTCGAGCGGTACGACGACTACGGCGGCCCCGCCCTGCCCGCCGCCGGCCGGATCGTCTACCGCACCTACGCCGACTGGGACGCCGCGTACAAGGCGCTGCTGGACGGCCAGGTCGACTTCGCGCCGAACATCCCGCGCGCCACCGGGCTCGGCGGGCGCGTCGTGAACACGCCCTCCGGCGGCATCCATGTGCTCAACTTCCCCATGAGGCAGCCCAAGATCTCCGGGAACGCCGACTTCCGCCGGGCCATCTCCACGGCGATCCCGCGCGAGACCATCGGCAAGGAGTTCGGCGCGAGCCGCGTACCCGCCGACTCCTTCGTACCGCCGCCCGCCCTCGGCGCCCGGCGCGGGACGTGCGGCGAGGCCTGCGCGTACGACCAGGCCGGCGCGCGCGCCGCCCTGGCCAGGGCCCGCGCCGCGGGGTTCGTCCCGCCCAAGACCTTCACCATCTACTACAACGGGGACGCGCAGCACTCCCGGTGGGCCAAGCTCGCCGCCACCGCCGCCACCAAGGCGCTGGGCGGGCAGGTGAAAGTGGTGGCCGCGAGCGTGCCGACCTTCGCGGACCTGCTGACCCGGGCCGAGCAGGGCACGCTCCAGGGCGCCTACCGCTGGGCGTGGCTCCTGGACAGCCCTCACGTGTCCGACGTCCTGGCGACCTACCGCACCGCGGACTCCAGCAACCACACCGGCTACAGCGACAAGGGATTCGACGCCCTGCTGGCCGCCGCCGACCGCACCCCGTCGCCGTCCAGGGCCGGCGCGCTCTACCGCCGCGCCGAGAAGATCCTCGTCCGCGACCTGCCGGCCGTCCCGCTCTTCTTCTACCGCAACGTGGCCGGGTACTCGGACCGGCTCTCCAACGTCCACTCGACCCTGTTCGGCTCCCTGGACGTCACCTCCGTCCGGCTCTGACGCTCACAGCTCCTCTAGCAAGCGACCGGCGGTCTCTTATTGCTGGACGTCCGTGTGAGCTGCGGCGAAGCGGGCCGGTGTCCGTCCGGGACCGGCTGAACAGACCACTGGTTTGCTAACGTGGCAGGGTGATCCACGCCGACTTCCAGCGCGCACGCCGTCCCGAGCAGGTCGAGATCCGCAAGGGGGCCATCCTGGCGATGGCGCGGGAGATGCTCGGCCAGCGGCCACTGGCGGAGCTGAGCCTGAACGAACTCGCGAGCCGGGTCGGGCTGGCCAAGTCGAACGTGCTCCGCTACTTCGAGAGCCGCGAGGCGATCTTCCTGGAGATCCTCGACGAGCTGTGGCAGGAATGGCTCGACGCCCTGGACGCCGCCCTCGCCGCCGGAACCGAGTCCGTCAAAACCGAATCCGCGGGTACGGAGTCAGCGGGGTCGGAAACCGCGGGAACCGAAGCAGGGGGAAGCGAGGCCGCCGTGACGGGGGGCACCGCGGCTCAGGCGACGGCCGGCGCGGGGCCGTACGCGCGGGAGGAGGCCGTGGCGCGTGCCGTGGCCGATACGCTCGTCGCGCGTCCGATGCTGTGCGAACTGCTCAGCGCCATGGCGGGCGTGCTGGAGCGGAAGATATCGGTCGACTTCGCCCGCCGGTTCAAGGAACGGGCGATGGGGAACATCCGCCGCCTGGGCGAACTGGTCGGCCGCCACCTGCCCGCCCTGGAGGGCGCCGTCGCCGAGCACTTCGCGGGAGCGGTGATCATCGTGTTGTCCGGGCTGTGGCCCTACGCGCACCCCACGGAGGCCGTCGCGCGCGTCGCCGCTGAGCTGGGGCTTCCGCCGGCCGAGGAGGCCTTCCCGACCAACCTCCGTGACGGTCTGACCACCTACGTCACCGGCCTCACCGTCCGGGCCGCCGAGCGCGGGGACACGCGCGCCTGCTGACCAGGCCGCCGGTCGGACCGTAGCCGTCCAGATGGGTACGAGCGGTTTCGGGGACCGGTGCCAGGCGGCTGAGGAAGCAGCCCACCGGGCCGGGAACGGTGGTCAGCGGGTCGGGACGCAGTCGGGGCAGACGCCGAAGATCTCCACCGTGTGGTCGACGTCGACGAAACCGGCCTCGGCCGCGACGCGGTCGGCCCACCGCTCGACGGCCTTGCCCTCGACCTCGACGCTGCGCCCGCACGAGCGGCAGGTCACGTGGTGGTGATGGCGGCCGGTCGCGCAGCGGCGGTACAGCGTCTCGCCGCTCTCGTCGCGGATCGCGTCGACCATGTCGTTCTCGCTCAGCACCTGAAGATGCCGGTAGACGGTGGTCAGGCCGACCTGCTCGCCTTGGCGGCGCAACTCGGCGTGGATCTCCTGAGCGCTGTGGAACCCGGACAACGTGCCCAGCACCGACACCAGCGCCTCAGCCTGCCGGGTTCCCCTGACCCGGGTGCCCCGGGTCGGGGGACGGTCGAGCTTGGGCGTGGTCTGGGCCGATTGTGACGTCATGCTGAGCCCTCCCACATCGTGACGATCACTGGCCGCGAACACCGCCGCGTTTATGAACACTACCAACGCGTAGGGGTTGCTCCACGTTCCCTGGTTGAACGGCGCGGGCCCGGTCGCGAAGGCGGCGCGGGCCGTGTGTCGTGGCGGGCGTGGCGGCGGCGCGGGCGTGGCATGCTGGCGTCCGTCGTCCCGTCGCCGCACCCGGAGAACGAGGCCATGAGCGTTACCTGGCGTCACCTGCCCAAGCCCGCGCGGGCCATCGCCGAGGCCGCGACCGGCGCGGTCGAGGCCGCCCGGTCCCGTGACGCCGAGGCGTTCCCGATCGAGGCGGCACGGCTCGCCGCGCTCGACTCCGAGCAGGTCGGCAACGTGCTGGGCGCGGTGGTGCGGTCTCTGCTCGAAGAACTGCACCCCGACGGGCTGACGGCGGACGACGTGCGGAATCTGGTCGCGCATTCCGTGCGGTCGGCGGCGTGGTTCCCCGGCGTCGAGGCCGACGTCGTGGTGATCCTGGTGGCCGGGGCGCTGGGCCTGCACCAGTCGGAGGCCGAGGGGTTCACCCTGGACGGCGCGGAGGTCGCGCGGCACGCGCCGCTGCTGATCGTGGACCTGCTCGCCGCCTCCGGCCGTTCGGGGAACGAGGTCCTGGCGGCGGCCTTCGCCGGCATCGCGCTGATCGAGATCGCCGAGACCCCCTGACGGCGCACTGGGACGCCTGACGGGCCCCGGGACGTGCTGACGAGGGTTCGTGGCCGGTCGATGTGGCCCGATGGACAGGGTTCGGTGGCCGGGGGGCTTGGCCCAGGGGAGGCCTGGAACCGTCGCTCAGTAGAGGTGCGCGGCCGAGCCTGCGAGGGCGGGCCGCGCGAGGTGACGCCAGGTCAGCCGCACGCCCGTGACGCGCTCGGCGAGGGCCATCGCGGCGAGGACGGCGGTGTCCGGGCCCGCGCCGGTCGCCGTGTCGTCGTCCATGTCGGCCGTGATGCCGACGGCCGTGTCCTCACCAGGGGGATCGGCGTCGTCGTGGCCGGTGGGCAGGCCCACGGCGCGCATCTGGGGGAGGAGCCGGTCGGGGGACGGGCCCCAGCGTCCGTCCGGGAGGCCGGGCTCGAACCCGGTGACGAGGTGGCCGTCGGCGGCGAAGAGGAACTGCGGCCCGTCCTCGGCGTCGAGGTACACGGTCGCCGTCACCGTGCCCGCCGAGAGGCGCCGGGTGACCTCGGCCAGGGTGCCCGCGCGGCCTTCGTCCTCCAGCAGGACCGCGCCGCCGATCGCGGTGTACGCGGTGATCGGGTGGGCGTCCGACGTCTTCCCGGGGTCGTCCGCGGGCCGGCCCGCCACCGCGAGGCGGCGGAAGGCGTCCTCCGGGGTGAGGTCGCGGACGAACGTCAGGCAGAAACCGGACGTCCATAAGCTGTCGCCGTACTTCTCTTCGAACCAGGCGTAATCGGCTGCCGTCGCGTCGGCCATCGCGCGATCCCTTCGGCGGTTTCGGCCCTGCAGCATGATCTTGCCAGCCCGCACCGACAGAAATCCGCCACTCGCCGAGTCCGGTCCGGCGGGGGCCTCGGGTCCTTGGAGGGGTACCGGGTGCTTGGTAAGAGGCCATCGGTCTGATAGCTTGACGGATATAGCGGACCAATGGTCTTTTATGCTGACGAGGAGCCAAAGATGGGCAGCGCTTCGTACGACATCGAAGTTCCAGGCCAGGCGGGGAAGCTGGCCGTGGTCACCGGCGCGAACAGCGGCATCGGGCTGGAGACGGCCCGCCGCCTCGCCCTCGCCGGTGCCGACGTCGTGCTCGCCGTGCGAGACCTCGCCAAGGGCGCGAACGCGGTGGCGGACATCCGCGCCGGAGGGCCGAAGGGCGAGGTCACGGCCGAGCGGCTCGACGTCTCCAGCCTCGACGCGGTCGCCGCCTTCGCCCAGGCGATGATCGACGGCGGGCGGCCGATCGACATTCTCGTCAACAACGCGGGCGTCATGGCCGTGCCCGGGCGCACCGCGACCCCCGACGGCTTCGAGTTGCAGTTCGCGACCAACTACCTCGGCCACTTCGCGCTCACCGGCAGGCTGCTCCCGCTGCTGGTCAAGGCCGGGTCGTCCCGGGTCGTGCACGTCAGCAGCGCCCTGGCCAACATCGGCAAGATCGATTTCGGGGACCTGAACGGCGACCGGCACTACCGTCCCATGCGGGCGTACGCGCAGTCCAAGCTGGCCAACCTGCTGTTCGCCCTGGAACTGGAGCGGCGGAGCGCGCGCGAAGGGTGGGGAGTGACCAGCATCGCCTCCCACCCCGGCTCCACCAGGACGAACCTGCAGGCCAGCGGCCCGAACCTCGGGCGGGACACGAACCGGGGGCCGGGCGCCAACAGGCTCGGCGAGCGCTTCGGCATGAACATGGCGCCCGCCGAGGGCGCGCTCGCCACGATCCTCGCGGCCACCGGCCCGGACGTGCGCGGCGGCCAGTACTACGGGCCGCGCGGGCTGTTCGGCGTGGTCGGCAGGCCGGGCCTGGCCAAGATGCCGCGCCGGGCGCACGACGACGCCGTGGCCGCGCGCCTGTGGCAGACGGCCGAGACCCTCACCGGCGTCTCCTACGTCCCCGGCCCCGTCGCCGCCTGAGCCCGCCCTGTCCTGGCCGCCTGAGCCCGTCCGTCCGGCGGCCGCCTGAGCCTTTCCGTCCCGGTCGCTGCCTGAGGCGCCCGGGACGGCGGCGTGTCCGGGCGCGGGTGCACGGTCCACTGCGGCGGTCCGGGACAATGGAGGCGTCAGGCTTTCTAGGAAGGATGTGCCCATCGTGGCTATGAGCCCTGAGGCCGATTGGGTCTCACGATTCGCGGACGAGGTCATTGCCGAGGCGGAGCGCCGCGCTCCCGGCAAACCGATCGTCTGCGCATCGGGCCTCAGCCCGTCGGGCCCGATCCACCTCGGCAACCTGCGCGAGGTCATGACGCCTCACCTGGTGGCCGACGAGATCCGCCGCCGGGGCCACGAGGTCGTGCACATCATCTCGTGGGATGATTTCGACCGGTTCCGCAAGGTGCCCGCCGGGGTCGACTCCTCGTGGTCGGAGCACATCGGCAAGCCGCTGAGCTCCGTGCCCGCCCCGCCCGGCAGTGAGCACCCGAACTGGGCCGAGCACTTCAAGGCGCCGATGATCGCCGCGCTGGCCGAGCTCGGCGTCGAGTACCGAGGCATCAGCCAGACCGCGCAGTACACCTCGGGTGCCTACCGCTCGCAGATCTTGCTCGCCATGCGCGAGCGCGCGCGCATCGACGCGATCCTCGACCGCTACCGCACCAAGGGCAAGCAGGCCAAGAAGGCCCCCCAGCAGGGGCTGGACGAGGCCGACGCCGCCGCGGCCGAGGCGGCGGCCGAGGGCTCCGGCGCGGCGAGCGAGGACGACGGGACGGCCGCGGCGGGCTACTTCCCGTACAAGCCGTACTGCTCGGTGTGCGACCGCGACATGACCACGGTCACCGCCTACGACGACGAGACCACCGAACTGTCCTACACCTGCGTGTGCGGCCACTCCGAGACCGTCCGGCTCTCGGAGTTCGACCGGGGCAAGCTGGTGTGGAAGGTCGACTGGCCGATGCGCTGGGCGTACGAGGGCGTGGTGTTCGAGCCCTCCGGCGTCGACCACAGCTCGCCGGGGTCGTCCTTCGTCGTCGGCGGGCACATCGTCAAGGAGATCTTCGGCGCCGAGCAGCCGATCGGGCCGATGTACGCGTTCGTCGGCATCAGCGGCATGGCCAAGATGAGCAGCTCCAAGGGCGCCGTGCCGACCCCGGCCGACGCCCTGGCCATCATGGAGGCGCCGCTGCTGCGCTGGCTGTACGCGCGGCGCAAGCCGAACCAGTCGTTCAAGATCGCCTTCGACCAGGAGATCCAGCGCACCTACGACGAGTGGGACACGCTGCGGCGCAAGGTCGACGAGGGCACGGCCCTGCCGGCCGACCTGTCCGCGTACGGCCGGGCGGCGGCGACCGCCGCGGGCCCGCTGCCCACGACGCCGAGGCCGCTGCCCTACCGCACGCTGGCCTCGATCGTCGACGTGACCACCGGCCACGCCGAGCAGACGCTGCGCATCCTGCGCGATCTCGACCCGGAGCACCCGATCACGTCCCTGGACGAGACCCGGCCCCGGCTCGACCGCGCCGAGCGGTGGGTCACCACGCAGGTCCCCGCCGAGCAGCGCACCCGCGTGCGCGAGGAGCCGGACATCGCGCTGCTGGCGTCCCTCGGCGACCGCGAGCGCGAGTCGCTGCGCCTGCTGCTGGACGGCCTGGACGAGCACTGGTCGCTGGACGGGCTGACGACGCTGGTGTACGGCGTGCCGAAGGTCCAGGCCGGGCTCACGCCCGACGCCAAGCCGACGCCCGAGCTCAAGGTCGCGCAGCGCGAGTTCTTCGCGCTGCTCTACACACTGCTGGTCGGGCGGGACACCGGCCCGCGCCTGCCGACGCTGCTGCTGGCGGCCGGCGCCGACCGTGTGCGCAAGCTGCTCGGCGGCTGAGTTGGCCCGGGAGGGCCGTTCCGGGACGTTCCCGGGGCGGCCCTTTCGTCCTTTATCCCGATTTCCCTCGTATGGTGCTCGGAATCACCGCAGGCCATGCCCGGCTTTTCACACGCCGTCCCCCTCTTCGAGGAACGCTTGGGCGCTCTGTCGCGTCTCGCCCATCGGTCGCCACATATCCCGGGTTTGGGGTCGGAAATCCACATCCACCGCCGAATCCCCTAAGATCCTTGATGTACTAAGTCATCGTGCGAGGAGTGGCGTGAGTGAGCCGAAGGCACCAGCGGGAGTCGATCCGTTCACGCCGAGCGTCGCGAGAATGTACGACTACTACCTCGGTGGCAAGGACAACTTCGCGTCCGACCGCGCGGCGGCCGAGAAGATCATCGAGATCCTCCCGAACATCCGCGACATCGCCCGCGAGAACCGCGAGTTCCTCGTCCGCGCCGTGACGTACCTCAGCCGCCTGGGCATCCGCCAGTTCCTGGACATCGGCGCCGGGCTGCCGACGCAGCGCAACGTCCACCAGGTCGCGCAGGAGTTCGCCCCCGACTCCCGCATCGTCTACGTCGACAACGACCCCATCGTCCTGTCGCACGCCCGCGCACTGCTGGCCGAGAACGAGCGCGTGGTCGCCGTGGGCGCCGACATGCGCGACCCGGAGGCCCTGCTCGGCCACAAGGAGATCCGCTCCCACCTGGACTTCTCGCGACCCGTGGCGATCCTGCTGGTCGGCGTGCTGCACTTCGTCCCGGACGACGACGAGGCCGCGCGCATCGTCACGGCCATGAAGGGCGCGCTCGGGCCCGGTGGCCACCTGGCGATCTCCCACGGCTCGGTCCGCGCCCTGAGCCCCGAGAAGGAGCGCCAGGGCCACCAGGTGTTCAGCCGGACGACCGTGCCGGGGACGAAGTCCCGGTCGGCGGAGCAGGTGCGCGCCTTCTTCGACGGACTGGAGATGATCGAGCCCGGCGTCGTGGAGCTCCAGGATTGGCGTCCGGACGTGCATCTCTCGCTCGTCAGGCCAGGTGAGGCGGGCGCGGTCGGCGGCCTCGGCCGCGCGGTCTGACCCCTCCGGCTCCCCCTACATTCTCGACGGGCCCCGGTCTCCGGCCGGGGCCTTTTCGCGTCCCCGGGCATGCGCACGGGCTTCGGCGCACGCCTTCGACCCGTCATGGCTGGTGTGGCCGATGTCACGCGCGGCTCCCGTCTCGGTGCCCGCCATGCCCGCCGTCGCCCGCCGTCCGAGGGCATCGTCGCAGGTAGAGGACTAGATAAAAGATAGCTTCATGCTAAGCTGTGTGAACGAAAAAATTGACCACCCTGTCCTGGCGCCCGTATGGTCCTGGCAATCGGGGACCTGGAGCACTTTTGATGAAGCGACTCACAGCGATCGCCGCCCTGGCGGTGGTCGCGACAGCCACCGCCTGCGGCACCACGGGGAACTCCTCCAGCGGGCCTGGAGGCATATACACGACGATCGACGGTTCGAAGCAGATCGACGCCAGCGCGCCGATCAACCCCTTCAACCCGCAGGGCAGCACGTTCATGGGCTACGACGCGATGTCGCTGGGCTGGCCCAAGAACGATCTGATGAACCCTGACCTGTTCTACCCCGGCCTCGCCGGAAGCTGGTCGGTCACGCCCGGCCAGGGTGAGGTCGTCATCCACCTGCGCCCGCAGGCCCGCTGGTCGGACGGCAAGCCCGTGACCAGCGCGGACGTCCGCACGTCGATCGGCCTCGCCTACACCCAGGGCGGCAGCGCGTACACCGTGAACGCGGGCGCCGCCGGGGCCGCGGCCGACATCACGGTGGTCGACGCCAAGACCGTCAAGATCACCCAGGGCGCCAACCGCAGCAACGCGTTCCTCAGGAACGTCCTGTCGACGGTCATCGTGCCCGACCACGTCTACGGCCCGCTGCTGCCCGCCGGCTTCTGGGCCACGCTCAAGGCCGCCCGGGGCACCGGCCCGGCCGCCGACAAGGCCAAGGCCCAGATCACCGGCCTGTCGCAGAAGGTCATCGGCTTCTCGCCGCCGGAGGACGTCTCGGCGGGCCCGTTCGTGCTGGAGCGGATCAACCCCGGGGCCGCGCTGCTGAAGAAGAACCCCCACTTCTACGACGCCCACAAGATCGTGCCCGACAAGGTGAAGGTGCTCAACTACACCGGCAACGAGCAGATCTGGAACTACCTGGTCTCCGGCAAGCTGGACAACGCGCCGTTCACCGCCGTGCCGGCCGCCGTCATGGCCCGCATCAAGGCCACCAAGGGCAACGAGATCCGCAAGGGCTACTCCCCGGTGGCGGCGTCGCTGGCGTTCGACCAGGCGCACAAGCCGTACGACAACGTGCACGTCCGCCGCGCGCTGGCCTACCTGATCGACCGCGCCCAGCTCACCAAGATCGCCTCGCCCGAGGCGGGCACGCCGTCCGTCACGACCACCGGCATCCACGGCACCGCGGCCAAGGCGTGGCTCGGCGACGGGCTCGCGAAGCTGAACCCGTACAAGATGGACCCGGCCAAGGCCACGAAGGAGCTGAAGGCGGCCGGCATGGTCAAGAGGAACGGCCTGTGGGCGATGCCGGACGGCAAGCCCTGGAAGGTGCGCCTCACCGTGCCCGCCGAGTTCTCCGACTGGGTGGCGGCGGCCAAGTCGATCGCGAGCCAGCTCAACGACCACGGCATCGACGCGAGCGTGACCACCTCGGCCGACTACACGCTCTACCTGGACGAGCTGGCGTCGGGCAAGCTCGACATCGGGTTCTGGCTGATGGCGCTCGGCCCGTCGCCGTACAACATCTTCCAGCGCCTCTACGGCTCGGCCAACGGCTGGTCGTTGCTCGCGGGGCGGCTGCGCCACTCGCCGCCCGGCAAGGACGGTAACTGGATGGGCGGCCCCGAGGTCGTCGCCGGGGTGAACCCCGGCGAACTCACCAACCGCCTGAACCTGGCCACGCCGGACGAGCAGCAGCGCATCGTCGGCACGCTCGCGGGGCTGACGAACCAGCAGCTCCCGGTGATCCAGCTCTACGACTACGTCAACACCCAGTTCGTCAACACGACCCGCTACACCGGCTGGCCTCCGGCCGGCAGCGAGGCGCTGCGGCTGCCCGCGGGCGTGTGGATGCAGCTCGGCATGATCGAGAAGAAGTAACCTATGAAGCTTTTCGCGACCCGTGACGCCTCCCGGGCGGACCAGGGGGACAGAACGGGCCATGCAGGCTCGACCGGCACGGCGGGCACGCCGATCGCCCCCGAACCCTACCTGCCCGACCGGGCCGGCAGGAAGGCCGCGGGCCGCGCGGTCCGGCGGCGCTTCGCGGGCCATCTGGTGCGCGGGCTCGCCATGATCTGGGTGGTCACCACGATCAGCTTCGTGATCATCCGCAACATCCCCGGAAATCCGGTCCTCGGCCAGTACGAGAAGCTGATCGAGCGCGGCATGTCCCCGGACCAGGCGCAGCGCGCGACCGCCGCCCTGTACGGTTTCCTGCCCACGGGCTCGCTGTGGCAGCAGTACGTCGACTACATGAAGGCGCTGCTGCACCTGGACCTCGGCCAGTCGCTCAGCACGCCCGGCGCCGAGGTCACCACGCTGATCGGGCACGCCGCCTCGTGGACCATCCTTCCCGTGCTCGGCGGCACGCTGCTGAGCTTCCTGCTCGGGGTGACGCTCGGCGTCTACGCGGGCATCAAGCGGTCGGGCAAGCTGGGCGACGCGCTGGCGATCTCCGGCTCGCTGCTGCACGGCGTGCCGCAGTACGTGCTCGGCCTGCTGGTCCTGGCGATCTTCACGACGCTGTGGCCGATCCTCCCGGCCGGCGGGCCGGTGGACGTCGAGTTCACGCCCGGTTTGAACGGTCCGTACCTGGCCTCGCTGATCCAGCACGCCACGCTGCCCGTGCTGACGTACGCCCTGGCCAGCTACGGCGGCTGGGTGCTGGCGATGAAGTCCAGCGTGGCGACCGTCCTCGGCGACGACTTCATCCTCGCCGCCGAGCTGCGCGGGATGTCGCGCTGGGTGCTGTTCCGGTACATCGCCCGCAACGCGATCCTGCCGCTGTTCACGATCCTCGCGCTGTCGCTGGGCATGCTGTTCGGTGGCGCCATCTTCATCGAGCGGATCTTCAACTATCCCGGGCTCGGGCTCCTGCTCGTCAACAGCATCGGCGCCCGCGACTACGCGCTCATGGGCGGCACCTTCCTGGTGACCACGGTCGCGGTCATCGTCGCCAACATCGCGGCCGACCTGCTGTACGCCGTGATCGACCCGCGCGTGCGGACGGGAGGCGCGGCATGACCGTCACCGCGATGCTCCCCGGAGGCCAGGGAAGCGCCCGCGCCACCCTGCGCCGCAACTTCTGGCGGGGCGTGGCCCGCGTGCTGCGCCGTAAGCCGAGCCGCATCGCCGGGGTGGCCATCATCGCCCTGTTCGCGCTGATGGCCGTGTTCGGCCCGATGCTGTACCCGGCCCACCTCCCGCGCGACGACAACGCCCTGTACGCCGCGCCGAGCCTGGCCCACCCCTTCGGCACCGACTTCGAGGGCACCGACGTCCTCGCGCTGGTCGTCACCGGGTCCCGGTACGTCATCCTCACCGGCCTGGCCACGGCGGTCATCACGGTCGCGGTGGGCACGGCGCTCGGGCTGCTCGCCGGGTTCCACCGGGGACGCTGGGACACCGTGCTCATGCGCTTCACCGACCTTCAGCTCACCATCCCGGGGCTTCCGCTGCTGCTGGTGCTGTCGACGGTCTGGAAGTTCGAGGGCCCGCTGGAGATGGGCCTGGTCCTCGGCCTGCTCGGCTGGGGTGGCATCGCGCGGGCCGTCCGCTCGCAGACGTTGTCGCTGCGTGAGCGCGGCTTCATCGAGGCCGCCCGGGGGCTCGGCCTGCCCACCCGGCACATCATCCTGCGCGAGCTGCTGCCGGGCATGGCGCCGTACATCGCGATGAACATGCTGATCGCCGTGACCGGCGCGATCTACGCCCAGGTCGGCCTGTTCTTCCTCGGCGTCCTGCCCTTCGACTCCAACAACTGGGGCGTGATGCTGAACCTCGCCGTCTTCGGCGGCGGCGCGCTGACCAGCGCGGCCGCGCTGCCGTACCTGCTGGCGCCGCTGCTGGCCATCCTGCTGCTGACCCTTGGCATCGTCCTCGTCGTGGACGCGATGGACGAGATCTTCAACCCACGGCTGCGTGAGGAGTAACCCGGTGACCATGAACGCGTCACGGCTCCTGAGGCGTTCCCGCCCCGCCGGGCCCGCCTCGGACAGCACCGTTCCGGGCAGTACCGGTCCGGGCAGTACCGGTCCGGGCAGTACCGGCGCCCCCCGTCCCGACGCGGGGCCGCCGCCGGGCGTCCGCGTGCGCGACCTCACGGTCGTCTACAAGACCCCGCTCGGCGAGCTGCCCGCCCTCGGCGGCGTCTCCCTCACCATCGACCCGGGCACGATCACCGGCATCGTCGGCGAGTCCGGCTCGGGCAAGTCGACGCTGGCGCTGTCGCTGCTCAACGCCGTGCAGCCGCCCGGCCGCATCGCCGGCGGCAGCGTGGAGGTCGACGGCCTCGGCGACGTGCTCCGGCTCACGGGCGACGAGCTGCGCGGCGCGCGGGGACGTCACCTCGGGTACGTCTTCCAGGCCGCGCAGAACTCCCTCAACCCGCTGAAGACGGTCGGCAAGCAGCTGCTCGACCTCGGCCGCTCGCACGGCGTGGACGACCTGGCCGCGCTGGTCCGGGACGCTCGGGCGCTGCTGGAGCGCATGGGCCTGGACGGCGCCCGCGTCCTGGACTCTCACCAGCACGAGCTGTCGGGCGGGATGCGCCAGCGGGTCGGCATCATGCTGGCCCTCGTGCTGAACGCCCGCCTGGCGATCCTGGACGAGCCCACCACCGCCCTCGACATGATCACGCAGGCGACGATCCTGCGGATCATCCGGGAGGTCCACAAGGAGCGCGGGCTCACCACGCTCATGGTCACCCACGACATCGGCGTGGCGGCCGAGGTCACCGACCGGCTCGCCGTGATGTACGGCGGCCGGGTGGTCGAGCACGGGCCCACCATGGACGTCCTCGGCGCGCCCAGCCACCCGTACACCCAGGGCCTGATCCGGGCCATCCCGCGCCTGTCCGGCGACCCCGCCGAGGCCTGTGCCCTGCCCGGACGGCCCCCCACGCTGGGCACGCTGCCCAAGCAGGGGTGCGTGTTCCGCGAGCGCTGCCCGCTGCGCATGGAGGTCTGCGAGACGACCGCGCCCTCGCCCGTGCGACACGAGGAGCGGACCGTCGCCTGCCACGCCCGGGAGCCGCAGGTGTCCGCCGCCGGACGGGGGGAGCACGCGTGATCAGCGGCACCGGGATCACCAAGACCTACAGGCAGCGCGGGAACGTGCTCGGCGGACGCGAGGTGCGGGCGCTGCGCGGGGTCGACTTCAGCATCCCCAAGGGCGGGGCGGTCTCGTTCATCGGCGAGTCCGGCTGCGGCAAGACCACGCTCGGGCGCATCATCGCGGGCCTGGAGACCTACGACTCCGGCGAGATCGTCATCGACGGCACGCCGATGTCCTCGCTGCGGCACAAGCGGCGGGAGGCGGAGTTCCGCAAGATCCAGCTCATCCACCAGGACCCGTACTCCGCGCTCAACCCGACGCGCACGATCCACCAGACCCTGGAGGCGCCGCTCGCCCTGCGCGCCCGCCGCACCGGGCGGTCGTCGGCCTGGGTGGACGACCGCGCCGAGGAGCTGCTGTCCCTGGTCGGCATCGACCCCGGGTACGTGCTCGGCCGCTACCCCCACCAGCTCTCCGGCGGCATGCGCCAGCGCGTGGTCATCGCCCGCGCGCTCACCGTGGACCCGGAGATGCTCGTGGCCGACGAGTCGGTCTCGATGATCGACGTGTCGATGCGGCTCAGCGTCCTCGCCCTGCTGAAGGACCTGCGAGAGCGGCTCGGGGTGAGCGTGCTGTTCATCACCCACGACATCGCCACCGCGCGGTACGTCGGCGACGAGGGCGAGCTGTACGTCCTGTACCGGGGGCAGGTGGTGGAGCGGGGGCTCACCGAGTCCGTGATCTCCGGACCCGTCCACCCGTACACGCAGTCGCTGTTGTCGGCGATCCCGGTCCTGCACGGGCTGGAGCGTCCGGGGCGGGACCGCGTGGTGCCGACCGAGGCCCTGGACGAGCGCCACCCGGACTCGGGCTGCCTGTTCGCCCGCAGATGCCCGTTCCGCACCGAGCGCTGCACGGCCGAGCTTCCCGAACTGATGCGTGTGGAGGAACCGCCGATCGGCGGGCACGTCCCCGCGCCGCACGAGCACGCCTGCTTCCACCCGGCGCGGCGCAACGTGATCCCCGAGGAGGCGGCGTGAGGAGTCCCGTTCGCCCGGAGGCGGCGTGATCGGCATCCGGATCGCCTCCGCCGACGACATGCCCGTCGTCGGCGGGCTGGCACGCGAGGCGCTGACGCTGGACGCTCCCGAGGCGCCGCAGCTCGTCGCCCGGCTGGCCGATCCGCCCGAGGGCCGCACCTGGACGGCGCTGGTCACCTCCGGCCTGGAAGGCGTGGTGTTCGCCTCCACCTCGGCCGTCCCGGGCCTCGGCCACGTGGACCTGTTCGCCGTGCGCCCCGAGGCCCGGTGCCGGGGCCTCGGCCGGGCCCTGGTCGTCGCGGCCGAGGGCTGGCTGCGCGATCACGGGGTGCGGGAGGTGCGGCTCGCCGCCAACCCGCCGTGCTACGCCTGGCCGGGCATCGACGTCCGCTACACGCCCGCCGTCCTGCTGGCCGAGAGCATGGGGTACGAGCGGTACCGCGTCGCCTGGAACATGACCGTCGACCTGGCCGCATACGGCCCCCGGGACGCCTCCGCCGAGCCGCTCGCCACCGGGACGGGCTACGCCCGGGCGCCCTCGGAGGAGGACGACCTCGCCCGGCTCGCCGCGGCGGGGGCGACCGTCCGCGCGGCGCCCGCGGGGCAGCGGGACGCGGTGGTCGCGTTCGCCCGTGAGAACTGGAACGACGCGTGGGCGTGGGAGGCCGAGCACGCGACCGGCTGCCACTACGCCGTCCGGGGCGGGGAGATCCTCGGCTTCGCGGCCTGGGGCGCCCGGCCCCTGTGGTTCGGCCCGATGGGGACCGCCGAGTCGGCGCGCGGGCTCGGGGTCGGCAGCGTGCTGCTGCGGTGCTGCCTGCGCGAGCTGGCGGCGACCGGGCAGCGCACCGCCCAGATCGGCTGGGTGGGGCCGCTGGCGTTCTACGCCAAGACCGCCGGCGCGTGGGTGGAGCGCGCGTTCTGGCTGTACAACCGATCTCTCGCCTGACGTCGGCGGACGCCCGCCTGCGCCCCCCGATTTCGGGATATTTCGGAATGAGGACTGATGACCCGACCACCAGCAGCGCTTGCCACGACCGAGCAGAGCGATCCCCGCTACCGCAGGATCGACCGGCTGCCCACCGAGGAGATCGCCCGGCTGATGAACGCCGCCGACTCCACCGTCCCGGCCGCCGTGGCCCGCGCCGTGCCGGCGATCTCGGCCGCGATCGAGGACATCGCCGCCCGCATGCGTGACGGCGGCCGGCTGCTGTACGTCGGCGCGGGCACCTCCGGGCGGCTCGCGGTGCTGGACGCCTCGGAGTGCCCGCCGACCTTCGGTACCGACCCCGAGGTCGTGCGCGGCATCATCGCCGGCGGCGAGGGCGCGCTGACCCGGTCCGTGGAGGGCGCCGAGGACGACGCCGGCGCGGGCGCCGCCGCGATCCGCGAGCAGCGGGTGGGCCCCCTGGACTCGGTGGTGGGCATCTCCGCGAGCGGACGGGCGCCGTTCGTGGTGGCCGCCGTCGCGCAGGCCCGCCGGCTCGGCGCGCTCACCGCCGGGCTGTCCTGCAACGGCGGGGGGCCGCTGTCGGAGGCCGCCGAGCACGCGATCGAGGTCATCGTCGGCCCCGAGGTGGTCACCGGCTCGACCCGGCTGAAGGCCGGGACGGCGCAGAAGCTCGTCTTGAACATGATCTCGACGATCTCGATGATCAAGTGCGGGCGCACGTTCGGGAACTACATGATCGAGGTGTCCGCGAGCAACGCCAAGCTCGTCGACCGGGCCGCGCGCATCGTCGCCGACATCACCGGCGCGGACCTCGCCGCCGCCCGTGGCGCGCTGGCCGCCGCCGGGCACGAGGTCAAGACGGCAGTCGTGATGATCGCCCGCCGCCTCGACGCCGGCGAGGCCCGTCTCCTGCTCGCCGCCTTCGACGGCCGCCTCGACGGTGCCCTCGACTCCGCGCCGGTCGCCCCTCCGGCCTGATCCGGCTCTGGGGCGCCCGCCCGGCCTGCCGCCGCGATGGGATGAAAACCCCCATACCTGGGCATACTTCCTTCAGTCATCGAGACCGGCGTCCCGCCGAAGAGATCGGCGGGCGCCCGCGTCGGACGGGGGGACATGTCGCCTGTACAGGTGCGCCGGATCTACGACGACCCTTCCCCGAAGGACGGGGCCCGCGTCCTGGTGGACCGTCTCTGGCCGAGGGGCCTGTCCGAGGCGGCCGCGCACGTGGATCTGTGGCTCAAGGACATCGCGCCGTCCGACGAGCTGCGGGCCTGGTACGGCCACGACCCGGGCAGGTTCCCGGAGTTCGAGGGCCGCTACCTCGCCGAACTGGAGGACTCCCGCCACCGTCCAGCCCTGGAGCGGCTGCGCGAACTGCTCCGTGAGCCGCCCGTGACCCTGCTCACCGCCACGAAGGACGTGCGGATCAGCAACGCCGCCGTCCTCGCCCGCCTGCTCGGCAAGGCGGGCTGACACCCGCGCCCGGCTCCTCCGCCGAAGCCCTCACCGACCCCTTCACCGGACCTTCCGCCTTCCGCCGGATCCTTCGCCGATGCTCGTGACGGTCCAGACGCGTCGATCCTCGACGCGACGTGGCGAATCATGCGCAAAGCGTGAGCGGCGGCCACCGACAGGAGTAGCTTCTCTCAGCATGTTCTCGGGGTACGCGCATCAGAGGTCCCGGTCCCGCCGGTTCGGGACGGCCGTGACGATCCTCGCCACGGCCGTGACGTCCGCGGTGGCGCCGGACGTCGCCTCCGCGTCCGGAGCGCCGCGCGCGCACACTGCCCTCGCGGCGCCGTGGACGGCCGGTCCGCCAGAGGCCGCCGGTCCGCCGGCGAGCGAGGGGCGCCGGGCGGTGGAGTCCGTCCTCGGCCTCGGCGACTCCGTACCCGCCGGGTCGGGCTGCGACTGCGTCTCCTATGTGGCGCTCGTCGCCGAGGCCCTGTCGGCCCGCCAGGGCACGCCGGTCGCCGGGTCGAACCTCGCCGCCGCGGGCCTGACCACCCAGGGCCTGCTGGACATGCTGGACGACGACACCGTGCGGGCCGGGGTGGCGGGGGCGGATCTGACGGTGATCACCATCGGGGCGAACGACTTCGCGGAGGAGGGCGTCGAGGACGACTCCTGCGGCGTGGACCTCGCCTGCTACGGGACGGAGCTGGCCCGGCTGCGGGCCAACATGGACACCCTCCTGAGCAGGATCCACGCGCTGCGGGGGCCCGGCGGGCGCGTGGTGGTGACCGGGTACTGGAACGTCTTCCTGGACGGCGCCGCCGGACGCGCCCGGGGCCCGAAGTACGCCGCGGGCAGCGATCGGCTCACCGTGGCCGTCAACGAGGCGCTCGCCGCCTCGGCCGCCGCGTCCGGCGTCCTGTTCGCGGACCTTTACACGGCGTTCAAGGGGGAGGACGGGACGCGCGACGACACCGCGCTGCTGGCCGCCGACGGCGATCATCCCGGCGCCGCGGGGCACCGGCTCATCGCCGAGACGGTGCTCTCGGCGCTGGCCGGTCCGGATCCTCGCAGGTGACGCCTGGTCTCAGATGCGTTTTTTCCAGCACGTCCGGGTATCTGTCATTTTGACCCCCCTAGCCCGGCCGTGAACGCGGCGCGTGATCAGGGGAGAGCACTATGAATCGCACACTCGCCGCGACCGCGCTGCTCGTCTTCACCGCCTCGGCGCTCGCCGCGACCCAGGTATCCGCCTCGGCGCTCGCCCCGGAGGGGATTTCCGCCCCGCCCGCGTCCGTGGTGACCGGGGGAGGCGGAGGCGGGACGCCTCCACCGGGAGGTAAGGGGGCGCCTCCGGCGGCGGGCAAGAAGCGCGCGGCCAAGATCACCGTGAGCGCGACCCAATACAAGATCCTCTACAACCAGTGCCGTTACGCCGACACCCGCAGGGCGCGCCGGCAGTGCCGCCACGATGTGCGGGTGACGTACCGCATCGGGGCGTTCAACGAGAACCTCGACTGCCGGACGTACTCCGGCATCACCGTCTGCGGCACGCTCAAGCTCAACAAGCGGGAACGCCGCTGCGTGGTCTACCTGGTGAAGGCCGGCCTCTCCAGCCGCCGCGCCGAGGTCGAGTGCTACGCCTTCGTTTGACGGTGAGGATGTAGGTGATCGCCTCCCGGTGGGGTCTGACCCATCGTCTGACCGGCCGCGGGGGTCCTCAACGGGATCTGTCGGCCCCGAACCGGGAGGCGCTCGCCTGCACTCGCCGGGACGCGACGCGTCGCCGTCGCGGGGAAGCGTTTTCCGTGCCCCCTAGGCGACCCCTTTGAGCCGGCGAGAGATCTGGTGACGGCGGCATCCCGTCCCATTGAATCGGCGGCATGCCGCATATCTCGCTAGGAAACGACGCCCCCGGCATCGTGGGGCCCATGCTCTATCGGCCGGAGACGGCCAAACCCCTGAACGACCTCGTCGACGTGCTCCTGCGGGCCGACAACACGCTGAGCCGCGGCGAGCGCGAACTGATCGCCGCCTACGTGTCCCGGCTCAACGACTGCGACTTCTGTGGCTCCATCCACGGGGCGATGGCCGCCGAGCAGCTTCCCGGCGGCCAGGAGCAGGTGGCCGCGGCCTGCGCGAACCCGCACACGGCCGACGTGTCGCCGAAGATGCGCGCCCTGCTCGACGTCGCCGCCCAGGTGCGCGAGGGCGGGAAGGCCGTGACCGCCGAGGCGATCGCCGCCGCGCACCAGGCGGGAGCCGGCGACCTGGAGATCCACGACACGGTGCTCATCGCCGCCGCCTTCTGCATGTTCAACCGGTACGTCGACGGCCTCGGCACCACCCCCCTGACCGGCCAGGAGGAGTACGTCCCGATCGCTAAGATGATCATCGAGGCCGGCTACGGCAGCGTGATCTCCGGTTCCCCCGCCTGAGCACGGCTCCCGGCCCGTCACGATTCGAGCGGAACCGCGGCGGGCCGTCCCGTATCGCCCGCTCGTCCAGGCGCCGAACCCGTGCGCCCACGTCACGCGCGCCCCGCGCCGTACATGGACGTGCACGCGCGTATGAATTCATTTGCGCTTTTCTTTGATGATGCGCACTTTTCACGCCGGCGGAGCCCTCTCTCCGGTACGCGGAAAACGGCGGAACGCTTTCGATTCTTCATGACGTCCATTCGCGCCCGATGTGACGCACCGCGGCGGGGCATTCGGCGTCCCGAATGACGTGGCCTTTCTCCAGGCCCGTGCCGTCGGCGGGGTGGCCGCACCCCAGAGGGCCCCCGTAATGACCCGCCCTGGGGTCGCGGGCCGTTCTGGGCTCGCCATGCGCTCTTGTATCTTGGGGTTTCAAGCTCAGAGGCGCTGTGATGGAGCTCGGCCGGAACAGCTCCTCGGGCGCCTTCCGTATGGGGAGGTGGTCCGGTGGGAACCGAGGCTCTACGGGAGCTTTTGGACCGGCGGGTGGTGGTGCTCGACGGAGCCTGGGGCACCATGTTGCAGGCCGCGGGCCTGACGCCGGCCGACTATCGCGGCGGGGGCCGTTTCGACGACCACCCGTACGACGTGACCGGTGACCCGGACCTGCTCAACCTGACGCGCCCGGATCTCGTGCTCGACGTCCACCGCCAGTACTTCGCGGCCGGCGCGGACATCACCACCACGAACACGTTCACGGCGACGAGCATCGGCCAGGCCGACTACGGGCTCCAGGCGTACGTGCGCGAGATGAACCTGCGCGGAGCCCAGCTCGCGCGGCAGGCCGCGGACGAGGCGGGCGGGCGTTTCGTCGCGGGCTCGATCGGCCCGCTGAACGTGACGCTTTCGCTGTCCCCCCGCGTGGAGGACCCCGCGTACCGCGCGGTGACGTTCGACGACGTGCGCGCCTCGTACGCCGAGCAGATCCAGGCGCTGGCGGACGGCGGCGTCGACCTGCTGCTGATCGAGACGATCTTCGACACGCTGAACGCGAAGGCCGCCATCGCCGCCGCGCGCGACGTCGCGCCCCACCTGCCGCTGTGGATCTCGGTGACCATCGTCGACCTGAGCGGGCGCACGCTGTCCGGGCAGACGGTCGAGGCGTTCTGGAACGCGATCGAGCACGCCCACCCGCTGGTCGTCGGCGTGAACTGCTCGCTGGGCGCCGCCGAGATGCGCCCGCACATCGCCGAGTTGTCGCGGCTGGCCGGCGTGTACACCGCGTGCCACCCCAACGCCGGCCTGCCGAACGCGTTCGGCGGCTACGACGAGACGCCGGAGGAGACCGCCGGGCTGCTCAGCGAGTTCGTCGCGTCCGGCATGGTGAACATCGTCGGCGGGTGCTGCGGGACCACGCCCGGGCACATCGCGCGGATCGCCGCCACCGTGGCGGACGCGCAGCCCCGCCCGGTTCCCGCGCCCGCGGCGAGCACCCGCTTCAGCGGCCTGGAGCCGTTCGAGATCGGCCCCGACACGGGGTTCGTCATGATCGGCGAGCGCACCAACGTCACCGGGTCCGCCCGGTTCCGGCGCCTGATCGAGGCGAACGACCACCAGGCCGCCGTGGACGTCGCGCTGGAGCAGGTGCGCGGCGGGGCCAACCTGCTCGACGTCAACATGGACGCCGACCTGCTCGACAGCGAGCAGGCCATGACCACCTTCCTCAACCTGATCGCGACCGAGCCCGAGGTCGCCCGCACCCCCATCATGATCGACAGTTCGCGGTGGAGCGTGCTGGAGGCCGGCCTCAAGTGCGTGCAGGGCAAGGGCGTGGTCAACTCCATCAGCCTCAAGGAGGGCGAGGGCCCGTTCCTGGAGCAGGCCCGGCGCATCCGCGACTACGGCGCCGGCGTGGTCGTCATGGCCTTCGACGAGCAGGGCCAGGCCGACACCACCGAGCGCAAGGTGGAGATCTGCGGCCGCGCCTACGACCTGCTCACCCAGGAGGCCGGCTTCCCCGCCGAGGACATCGTCTTCGACCCCAACGTGCTCGCCGTCGCCACCGGCATCGTCGAGCACAACGGCTACGCCAAGGCGTTCATCGACGCGCTCCCGCTGATCAAGCAGCGCTGCCCCGGCGCGCGCACCAGCGGCGGCATCTCCAACCTGTCGTTCTCCTTCCGCGGCAACGACGTCGTCCGCGAGGCGATGCACTCGGCGTTCCTCCTCCACGCCGTCCGCGCCGGGCTGGACATGGGCATCGTCAACGCCGGTCAGCTCGCGGTCTACCAGGACATCCCCGCCGACCTGCTCGAACTCGTCGAGGACGTTCTGTTCGACCGCCGCCCCGACGCCACCGACCGGCTCGTCTCCTTCGCCGAGACGGTCAGCGGGACGGGCACCCGCCGCACGGTGGACCTGTCCTGGCGCGAGGCCCCGGTGGAGAAGCGCCTGTCCCACGCGCTCGTGCACGGCATCGTGGACTTCATCGAGGACGACACCGAGGAGGCCCGGCAGAGGGCCGCGCGCCCGCTCGACGTGATCGAGGGCGCGCTGATGGACGGCATGAAGGTCGTCGGCGACCTGTTCGGCGCGGGGAAGATGTTCCTGCCGCAGGTGGTGAAGAGCGCGCGCGTGATGAAGCGCGCGGTCGCCTACCTGGAGCCGTACATGGAGGCCGAGAAGGAGCAGGCGCGTCTGGAGGGCCGCGCCGACGTCATCCGCGGCAACGGCAAGGTCGTCCTCGCCACGGTCAAGGGCGACGTCCACGACATCGGCAAGAACATCGTCGGCGTCGTGCTCGGCTGCAACAACTACGAGGTCATCGACCTCGGCGTCATGGTCCCCGCCAACACGATCCTCGACACCGCGATCGCCGAGGGCGCCGACGCCGTCGGCCTGTCCGGGCTGATCACCCCGTCCCTGGACGAGATGGTCTCCGTCGCCACCGAGATGAAGCGGCGCGGCCTGAAACTGCCCCTGCTGATCGGCGGCGCCACCACCTCCCGCCAGCACACGGCGGTGCGCATCGCCCCCGCCTACGACGGCACCACCGTCCACGTGCTGGACGCGTCCCGCGTCGTCGGCGTGGTCTCGGACCTGCTCGACGCCGACCGGGCCGAGGAACTGGCCAAGAGCAACCGTGCGGAGCAGGAGCGCCTGCGCGAGCAGTACGCGAACCGCGAGCAGCGTCCCCTGCTCACCCTGGAGCAGGCACGCGCGAACCGTGAGCAGGTGCCGTTCGACGAGCTGCCCGTTCCCGCCTTCACCGGCGCCCGCCTCGTCGAGCCCGACCTCGCCACCCTCCGCGAGTTCATCGACTGGCAGTTCTTCTTCCTCGCCTGGCAGCTCAAGGGCAAGTACCCGGCGATCCTGGAGCAGCCGGAGGCCCGCGAGCTCTACGACGAGGCGAACGTCCTGCTCGACCAGATCATCGCGGACGGGTCCTTCCGCGCCCAGGGCGTGTACGCGTTCTGGCCCGCCCACTCCGAGGGCGACGACATCGTGGTCCGCGTGGGAGACCAGGGCGACCTGCGGCTGCCGATGCTGCGCCAGCAGACCTCCAAGCCGGCGGGCCGTCCCAACCGGTCCCTCGCCGACTACGTGGCCACGGCCGGAGACCACCTCGGCGGGTTCGCCGTGGCCGTCCACGGCGCCGAGGAACTCGCCCGCACCTTCGAGGACCGGCAGGACGACTACCACGCGATCATGGTCAAGGCACTGGCCGACCGCTTCGCCGAGGCGTTCGCCGAGTACGTCCACCTCCAGGCGCGGCGCGACTGGTTCGAGCCGGACGCCGCCCCCCGGTACGAGGAGCTGCACGCCGAGCGGTTCCGTGGCATCCGCCCCGCCTTCGGCTACCCGGCGAGCCCGGACCACAGCGAGAAGCGCGACCTGTTCGAACTGCTCGACGCCGAGCGGCTCGGCATGAACCTGACCGAGTCCTACGCGATGACCCCGGCCGCCAGCGTCAGCGGGCTGATCTTCGCGCACCCCGCCTCGCGGTACTTCACCGTGGGCCGCATCGGCCGCGACCAGGCCGAGGACTACGCCAAGCGGCGCGGCGTCGACCTCGCCGAGATCGAACGCTGGCTCCGCCCCAACCTCGCCTACGACCCCGACTGACCGCAGCCCCCCGCCCGCCCGCGAGCCGCCCCCGTACCCGGGCGACGCGACTCGCGGGCGAAGCCTGGGGACTAATCGCCCAGCCGGCAATGGGCCTCGCCTCCGGCTCGGACTGTATTCCCCAGGGGGCTTCGCCCCTTCGCCCTAACGGGCATCCCCCATCCGCGCAGCCGACGACGAGGCCTCGCTCGCGAACTCGCCTTGCCCACGAGCATTGGGTGTCAGGCACGTGCGTCATCAACTCGCCGCACACGTGTCTCCGATAGCCGCCTGGTGGTCGACCTTTGCGGCGGAACCGGCGCGGCCGCTGAAGCGATCCTCGCCCTGGTCCCAGCCGAGGCCCAGGTCATCTCCCTGGACAACGCCGCAGCCATGCAGCAGGTCGGCCGCCGTACCGTGACCGGCCCGCGCCTGTCCTGGGTCACCGCCCGGGCCGCGAGGACCTTGCCGAGCACGTCCCCGGCATGGCCGACGCCGTGGTGTGCAACTCGGCGATCTGGAAGACCGACGTCCGGGCCACATTCGCCGCGTTCCGCGACGTTCTGCGGCCCGGCGGCCGGTTCGTGTTCAACATCGGCGGTGGCTTCGCCCGAGTCGCCCACCCGGAGGAGAAGACCGCGCGCACCGGACCCTCGCTCACCACGCTGATCCACCAGATCGCCGTCCGCGAGTACGGCTACACGCCGTCCCTGGCCGCCGATGTGAATCCCAAGCTGCCGCTGAAGGCCGTTACCGAACACCTGGCTGCCGCCGGGCGCTGACCTTCCTGGAAACCGAGGTCAACGCTCAGCACAGCATGATGGCGGAAAAGAAGGCATGGCTGTCCATCCCGATCTTCGCCCAGCCGTCCGGCGACTTCACACATCAGCAGCGCATGAAGATCCTGGACAAGGCGTACGCCCTGACCACCCCCGAAGCTCACCTACGTGGCCGCCCTGCTGGACACCGACACCGGGACACCCGTCACGCTGACCACGAGCTTCGACGCCGTCGGCTCCCAAGCGCCGCACCTGGAGATCCACGGCGCCGAGTGCACCCTAGTCCTGCCCGACCCGAACTTCCACGACGGCCATGTGCTGCACCGCGCCTACGGCTCCCGAAGCTGGGACACCCTCCCTCCCGCCCCGATCTCTGGACCTTCCAGCCGCGGCTTGGGTGTCCTCGACCTCGCCAACGCGCTCCGGGAAGCCCGCGAACCACGATGTTCCGCGCGGCGCGCGGAACGCGTCGTCCACCTCATTGATGCCATCGTCCGCACCGCCGAGCTTCATATCCCCACACCGAGCGCCGCACCCGCCCACATCCCAATCACCCGATGACCAAAGGAGCCCGCGTGCCCTTCGAGGCCTTCATATTCGACTTCGGTGGAGTCCACCACCAGCCTGGACGACTGCGCCCGCGCCTTCTCCCTGGAACGCGGACCGCTCGAGGAGGCGTGCCTGTACGCCATTACCGTCCACCTCACCGGGCGCCGCCTGCGCGCCGAGCTTGAGCGCGGCGACATCACGCAGGAGGCCTGGAACGAGGGCGTTACACCTCTTTGCTGGGCATCGACGGCACCGGAGTCGCCGCCGCTCCCGAAAGGCTCCATAGCAAGGTCGCCGGGTCGACCACCGAAGTCGTGCTCCTGGTGCGGGCTCGCCCGCCCCTGGGGCACGACTGCGCGCCAATGCGCCGCCGCGAATCGCGTGAAATGCCTCCGTCTGAAATGATGCTTCGTCCACGACGATGACCGACCTGCCGACATCATCGGCACCTTCCGCGATGCTCTGCCCGCTGGCAGCTATCTGGCCATCAGTCACGGCACCGCGACGGGATACCAGAGCGCGCTCGCAGACCAGCGTCGGCTGTTCAACTGGGTGAAAGCCGTCTACGCACGGGTAACCTCACCGACCTCGCTACGTGATCAGGACGAGGTCTCGCACTTCTTCGCAGGGTTCGACCTCGTCGACCCCGGCGTGGTGTTCGTCCCCGAATCGCGACCTGATGGGATCGCTGAAGACATCCCTCCAGCGCAGACCGGGCTGTATGGGGGCGTGGGCAAGCTTCAGCAGCAGTGAGCAGCCCCAAGCCCGCCACCTTCCGGAGCGACGACTGAGCCCACCCGGTGCCTGCACCGATTCAGGCGCATCTCTGCGAGCCAGTTCAGCACCCGCTGGTGATGTTGAGGCCGTCAAGGGCCTCGCCTGAGCGGTCGACGCGATCACCCTGCTCACAGTCTCCGATACGCCTTGCGATGTGATCTGGATCACCATTGGCAAGGTGACCTTCGCCAATTACCGTGCAATTGGTCGCCTAAGGCAATTTTCGACGGGGCGGCGCGCGGCGAGGCGAGGATCTTCCACATCCCTGACTGTTGACTTTTTCATGCCATAAAGAAGGAGACTGAACGATGTTCCATGCTCGAATTCGGCGGCGATTGCGTACCTGTACGTCATTTTTAATCTTAGCGACGTTGTTAGCCTCGGGGGCTGTGCTGAGCGACGAGGTGCCCTCGAACGCGTCGGCGGAGGCCGCCGTGCGGGCGATCGCACCGATGTCGACCGCAGGTTTGGAAACACCTGTCCAGCAGATAGGATCTGCGGCCAACTTGCCACATTTGGTGCCGGCCAAGGAGACGACCGCCTCCGGCGCATCCGCGTCCAATGCCGTGGGAAACGCCGGTAAGAAGCCTAAGGGCGCGCTGCCGCTTGAAGTCCGGCATCCGGTTACTCATGAACCTGCCAAGGGCGGGCTGAAGCCGCCGCGGTCACCTTCAAGAAGCGTGCCAGCTGCGAGTGGTTCCACCCCGGCGGCGCAGGCGGCTGCGGCGTCGGACTGCTCCTACCCCGCGTGGTCGCTGTTATGGCCCTACGAGACGGGACAGATCGTCTCTTACTTCAACGTGACCCAGGGTATGACCGAGCCGCACGACTTCAAGGCCGTGCGTGGCTCGCAACTGTCGCCGCCGATGACGACGACCGCGTGGCAGGACCTGGGACCGTGCTATGTGGCCCCAGAGCCCGAGCCGCCGACCTTTCAGATGTTCCGGCCGAGGGACGAGGCACTCGTCGGGTCGTTGACCCCTACGCTCGGCGCCTGGGCGAGCTCCGCCACCGGCAGGCAGGTCGTGTATTGGTTCCAAGTGTGCTCGGGGCCGTCGGGGCCGTCGGGCGGCTCGGATTGGTGCGAAGGCTCCGGCCGGAACGTCACGGGCACTTGGGACGTACCCTCGAACAAGCTCAAATGGGGCAAGACTTATTGGTGGTCGGTGCAGGCCGAGGACACATCCAACAGCCTGTCCCACACCTCGGATTGGATGAGCTTCATCCCTCAGCCGGAGCAGCCGTCGATCAATTCGTTGCTGGGCAGCGGCACCGGTGATCGGGAGTTCAATCGGGTGGTGGGCAACTATGTCCAGACGGTGACAGACGCTTCGGTGACCACGGTGGGTCCGCCGCTGGCCGTCACCCGGACCTACAACAGCCTCGACCCGCGTAACGACGGCATGTTCGGCACCGGCTGGAGCACGCGGTGGGACATGCGGCTGGTGAACGAACCCGACAGCCAGACGGTGCTGGTCACCTATCCGGACGGCCGGCAGATGCGGTTCGGCTCCACAGGGGACGGCGGATACGCGCCGCCGCAGGGCGTCTACGTGACCCTGGCCACGGTCACCGGCGGCGGGTGGCGGCTGATGGACAAGTCCGCCACCTCGTATGCGTTCGACGCACAAGGCCGTGTCACCAGCGTGACTGACAACCGCGGGCGTGCGCAGCAACTTGTGTACGGCTCCGACGGCAGGCTGTCCAAGGTAACGGCCACTGGCGGGCGGTCGCTGTATTTCACCTGGAGCGGGAGCCACGCGGTCGGTGTCTCGACCGATCCGGTGAACGGAAGCCCGCTGAGCTGGGCGTACACCTACGACGGGGACAAGCTGGTCAAGGTGTGCGGCCCGGGATCCGCCACCGCTTGCACCGAGTTCACCTACGCCGACGCCTCCCGCTACAGCAACAGCGTGGAGAACTCGATGCCCTACAGTTACTGGCGGCTGGACGAGAGTAGCGGCGCCCACGGCTCGAAACTGGCCAGCGCTCTAGGACGGAAGCTCGGCCTCGACTCCGCGTTATTCGACGGCGGCCCCGGCGTCTACGATGCCACGACGGGGGTCCCAGGAGCGCTCAGCGGTTCGGCCGACTCTGCGGTCCGATTTGCGGGCGCTTCGCCCGCCAGTTCATACGTCAGGCTTCCGGATTCGGCGATCAGTGGCAGGGGAACGCACCTGACCGTCGAGGCGTGGCTGAAGACCACCGGGTCGGGCGTGGTGGTCGGGCATAACAGCTCCACCTCCTCAGGCATGCCGCAGAACTTCACCCCCGTGATGTACGTGGGGACCGACGGGAAGCTGCGCGCGCAGTTCTGGAACGGGCAGGCGTCGCCTATCACGTCGACTTCGGCGATTAACAACGGCCAGTGGCATCACGTTGTGCTGACCGGCGACGGCGTCAGCCAGACGTTGTACCTGGACGGACAGGCCGCGGGCACGCGTACCGGTGGCATAGACCACCGGGACCAGTTCTACACGCGCCTTGGCTCGGGGTACACCTCGCCCTCTTGGCCTTCCTCCACTGGCTCCACCCAGGTCTTCCCCTTCGCGGGTGACCTCGACGAGGTGGCGATCTACAGTCGATCGCTGAACGCGTCCGAGATCCGCGCCCACTACCAGGCGGGGGCGGCGGTGCCGCAGATGACCAAGGCCACGCTGCCATCCGGACGTGTGTGGGCTGAGAACAGTTACGCTGCCGACGGTGGGCGCTTGCGGACCCATACCGACTCCGACGGCGGCCTGTGGAAGCTGGGCGTTGCGCAGTATTCGGCGAACCCGGAGGGGGACCCCCAGGCCACGGTCACGGTAACCGATCCCCACGAGGGGACCTTGACCTCGGTGCACGACGCGCTCAGGGAGATGCGGATCACCCGCCAGACGGATCAGCTAAACCAGAGCACGACCTACGAGTACGACATCGGCGGATATCTATCCAAGGTCACCGACAGGAACAAAAACACCACGCAGGTCACCCATGATGAGCGTGGCAACGAACTCAGCGTGACCAAGTGCCGATCCTCGAACAACTGCCAGACCTCCTACACCACCTTTCATCTGAATCCCGCCGACAAGTTCGACCCGCGCAACGATCAGATGATCGCCTACCGTGACGCACGATCAGCGAGCGGCACGAGCGACACGTACGCGACCAAGTGGGAGTACACGGCGTTCGGGGAGGAGGCCAAGGAGACCGGCCCGGCCACCACTGACTTCCCTAGCGGGCGTTCCACCACCTACGCCTACACCGACGGCTCGGAGCCCGCGATGGGCGGAGGCCTGACACCGGCCGGCCTTCTCAAGACCGAGACCGACCCCAAGGGCAACCAGCGTACGTACGCCTATACGGCCGCCGGGGACCTGGCCCAGGTCACCGAGCCGACCGGTCTGATCACCCGGTACACCTATGACGCCCTGGGGCGCCCGGCATCCACCACTCAGATCTCCAGCACGCCAGAGGCGGGTGACCCCACTCCCGATCCTGACCCGGGAGATCCGGGTCCTGCGGGCCTCGTGGCGGCGTACGGCTTCGACGCGGGCGCCGGGACGGCGATCGACGATGACTCCGGTAAGCATCAGGCCGGCGTCGCCACCGACACCTCCTGGGTGGCCTCCGGCAAGTTCGGTAAGGCGCTCCAGTTCAACGGCACCTCCTCGTGGGTTACCGTGCCTGATTCCCCTTCACTGCGCCTGTCGCAGGGGATGACTCTCATGGCATGGGTCAAACCGAGCTCCCAGGACAGCTGGCGGCAGGTTTTGATGAAGGAGTTCAGCGGCGGGCTGTCCTACGCCCTCTACGCGTCCAACGGAGCACAGCCGAACGGATGGGCGGTGAACACCAGCGGGACCGAGGGCGAAGTGAACGCTCCTCAGGATTTGCCGTCCAACACCTGGTCGCACCTGGCCCTCAGCTACGACGGCACCAAGCTTCAGTTCTACGTCAATGGGAACAAGGTTGACGAATCCGCCTTCTCTGGGAATCTGCGTGCCGACGGCGGGCCGTTGCGCATCGGTGGTAACAGTGTCTGGGGCGAGTACTTCGCCGGGGTGATCGACGAGGTCCGCGTCTACGACCGGGCGCTGTCGGAGAGCGAGATCCAGTCCGACAAGGACACCCCTGTCGTCCGCTCCGCTCAACAGGCGGCCGCCACCGCGACGTCGGGCACGTCGACCACCTTGACGTACGCCTACGACGCCATGGGGCGTATCGCCAAGGAGACAGGCTCGGGGGTGAAGAACCGGGTCAGCGGTGTCACGCACACCACCGAGCTCCGCAATACCTACGACGCCGACGGCAACGTGGTCACCAGCACCATGGCCGATCTCACCGGCGGAGATCCCGACCGGACGACCACCTACGAGTATGACGCCTACGGTCGCCTGGGTAAGGTGACCGGGCCTGAAGGGGCGACCGCTCTCCGGGCGTACGACCACATGGGACGACTGGTCAGCACGACCGACGCGGAGGGGGCCCGATACGACTACGGGTACACAGCGCGCGGCGAGTCCGCCACCGTCACGTTGCGTGCCTGGACCGGCAGCCCCACAAGTCCCGAAGCGCCTCACGACGTGGTCGTGCACTCCTACGCCTACGACCCGGGCGGGCGCCTGGCGTCCGAGACCGACGCACTGGGTCGCACGACGCGCTACACCTATAACCGTGACGACACGCTCGCCGAGGCGATAGCCGACCAGGTCAAGCTCAACGCCTCGACGACGCCGGTTGACGTGGTGCTGGCCTCGACGGACTACGACGCCGCGGGCAACCTCACCCGGGAGATCACCGGAGGCGGCAAGACCAGGACCGATTACGTCTACGACGCCGCGGGACGCCTTACCTCGACGACCGTGGACCCGGCAGGGCTGGCCAGGAAGACCAACTACACCTATGACGCCGACGACAATGTCATCCAGGTGAAATGGCAGGCCGCAGGCACCACGCGAACCGAACTGGAGTCCTACGGCTACGACGCCGGCGACCAGCTCATCGAGCGGACGACCGAGAACGGCGCCACGGACCTGAAGACGTCCTGGACAGTGGACGACCGTGGCCTGGTCACCGAGGTGACCGATCCGCGTGGCAACCTTCCCGGCGCGGACCGGATGGATTACACGACCCTCATCGGCTACGACGCGCTGGGCAGGAGTGTCCAGGTCCAGGGGCCGCCGGGGAAGGTTGAGCACGGCGGCTCACCCGCAGTCACCCAGCGCCCCACGTCCCAGATGGGTTACGACGCCGCGGGAGAGCTGACCCACCAGGTCAGCCCGGAGAACCATACCAGCGTGGCCGCCTTTGATAAGGCGGGCAGGATGACCTCGATCACCGGCGCCTCGTACACGGCTCCCGGTGGCGCGGCCATCACGCCCAAGGTCGTGTTCGGCTACGACCCCGCAGGCCACGTCGTATCGGTGACCGATCCGCGCGGCTACGTCACCAACGCCACCTACGACGCACTGGGGCGGACGGTGCGCGTCACCGATCCCGCGGCCGCCAATCAAGCCGCACGGGGCACCTGGGACTATAGCTACACCTTGACCGGCGAGTTGCTCTCGTCCACCGATCAGACAGGATCGCGTGTGGAGGCCACCTATGACGGACTCGGCCGCCAGGTCACCGCGACACAGCTCGAACGGAAGCCCACCGCCGTCGCGCTCACCACGACCGCCGAGTACGACACCGCCGGAAACCTTCTCGCCCTCAAATTGCCTGCGGGAAACCGCAGCCAGACGGCCTACAACCCCGTGGGTGAACCCATCTCGCAGACCGACGCGCTCGGACACTCCCGGAGCTTCGACTACGATCTGGCTGGCCGGACCACAAAGGTCACCGACGCGCTCGGCAACTCCACCACCACCGAGTACGATCTGGCCGGGCGCGAGACCACCGTCAAAGACCTCAATTCCTCCGGCGGGGTATCGCGCACCTACGGCTTCGATCATGACGGGGTGGGGAACCTCATCACGGAGACCAGCCCCGAAGGCCACGTCACCCGCCGCTCCTTCGACGGCGCCAACCAGTTGACCCAGCTGATCGAGCCCGTGTCAGCCACCAAGAGCATCACCACATCCTTCGGCTACGACGCCGAAGGACAGCTCACACGCACGACCGACGGGCGCGGCAACTCCTTCCTCGCCACTTACAACACGATGGGCTTGCTAGAGAGTCGGATCGAGCCCTCCACCCAGGCCCATCCCAACCTGCAGGACCGCACCTCGACCAGCGTCTACGACGCGGCGGGTAACCTCGTCAGCCTTCTACGGCCGGGCGGTGTCCGGGTCGACAACACCTACGATCACCTCAACCGGCTGGTGAGCGAGCAGGGCACCGGCGCCGAGGCCGCCACCCAGGCCAAGACCTTCACCTGGGACCTGGCTGGCCGGCCCACCGGCGTCGGCGATCTCGACTTCGACTTCAACGACCGTGGCCTGCTGCTGACGACCGCCAAGCAGGGCACGCCCGGTACCCTGTCGTCCTTCAGCTACGACGCCGACGACCGTCTGGTCCAGCGGACCGACGCGTCCGGCACCGCATCCTTCACCTGGGACGATGCCAACCGGCTCAAGACCTTCAGCGATTCGGTGACCTCCACCACGCTGACCTACGGCTATGACGTCGGTGACCGGCTCACCGACATCTCCTACGGCGTCGGCGGGCCCAAGCGCACCTACACCTACGACCCAATGAACCGGCTCACCGGCGACACGTTGAAGTCGTCGTCCAACGCCACACTCGCTTCGATCACCTACGGCTACGACCGCGACGACAACCTCACCACCAAGACGACCACAGGTACAGCAGGCGCGGGGACCAACACCTACACCTACGACTGGAGCAACCGGCTGACCTCCTGGACCGCGCCGGGCGGAGCCGTCACGGACTACGCCTGGGACGATTCCGGGAACCGCGTCAAGGCCGGGACCCAGACCTTCACCTA
Source organism: Sphaerisporangium sp. NPDC051017 (assembly GCF_040683095.1). Taxonomy (NCBI): domain Bacteria; kingdom Bacillati; phylum Actinomycetota; class Actinomycetes; order Streptosporangiales; family Streptosporangiaceae; genus Sphaerisporangium; species Sphaerisporangium sp. NPDC051017. The sequence continues at coordinate 8,318 of NZ_JBFBCI010000021.1, read as the reverse complement.
CGATGAGCGCAACAGGCTGCTGACCGGCGGCGGATCCAGCTACACCTACACGGCGCGAGGCACCCTCAAGAGCCAGACTACGGGCGCGGTGACCAAGCAGCTCCAGTTCGACGCCTTCGACCGGATGACCAGCGACGGGCAGGCCACCTACACCTACGACGCCCTGGACCGGGTCACCGGTCGTACCCAGGGCACGGCGGTCAGCCGCTTCATCTACGCGGATCTGGGCAATGACGTCGTTGCGACGACCGACGCCGCCGGCGCCAGGCAGGCCACCTTCGGCAGAGGCATCAACGGCGAGCCCGTCAGCATCTCGGACGGCACCGGCCCGCGCTTCGCCCTGACCGATCTGCACGGGGACGTCATCGGCACCTTCCAGGGCACCGGGAACACGCTGAGCGACTCGGTCGCCTACAACCCGTTCGGCGAGGAGGTCGCCCGGAACGGCACCAGGCATGACCTGGGATACCAGGGCGAATGGACCGACCCGGACTCCGGGAAGGTGAATATGCTAAGCCGCTGGTACCAGCCCGGCACCGGGGCCTTCACCAGTCATGACAGCTGGAACCTCTCCCCGGACCCGTCACTTCAGCAGAATGGTTACGTCTACGGCAACGCCAACCCTCTGACGACCATCGACCCGTCCGGTCACCAAGGGCTGTGGCCGACAGGAGGAGACGGCGGCGGGTCCAATGACGACGAGTGGAGCGTCATCGCCCTTCCGCCGCGGTACGAGAAAACGCCCACACCATACGAGCCGCCAGCCAAGAACCCGAAGGATGGAGGTAAGGGTGGCAAAGGTGGCAGCGGTGGCAAGGGCGGAGGTAAGGGTGGCAAGGGTGGAGGTAAGGGTGGCAGCGGGGGCGCTGGCGGTAAGGGTGGTGGCGGCCAAGGCGGCGGCGGCCAAGGCGGTGGCGGCCAAGGCGGTGGCGGTGGCGGCGGCAACCGGTCCAGCGGGAACAGCTCGCCGACCACCAAATGCGTGAAGAACTGCAGCAGTGCCTGTCTCAAGAACTGCCACGGAAGCTGCAAGCAGAACTGCACCAGCAGATGCGCCAAAAACTGCGTGAGCACGTGCATCAAGAACTGCCACGGAAGCTGCATAAAGAACTGCTCGGGGACCAAGTGCACCAAGAACTGCTCAGGAATGGGTCCGAACGGCAAGGGCGGAGGAACCAGTTGTAAAAAGAACTGCGGTGGCGGTCAGTCCTGTAAAAAGAACTGCGGAAGCCAACCGTGCAAGAAAGGCTGCAAGCAGAAGGACGACAGTGGGGGCGCCGGCGGCAATGGGGAAGAATATGTCCAATGTGACTGCGTGGAAGTCGTCGCACCGACCACGCGTGTACCGCAGGCTTCGCCCACTCCCGTCCAGCCGCGCAGCGATACCGTCACGCAGAACTCACCGAGCCTGCCGCCCACAGACGGATGGGAGTACGATCCCTCGCAGAACTACGGCGGCGGAGGCTTCCGAGGCGACGACGGAGACGGCCCCGGCTTCGTGGAATGCTTGCTCCACACCTGCTCAAAGGGAGCGTGGAAGGACGATTGGTCCGCCATCGGTGACACACTCGGGCGCCTGGGCATCGTCGCCGGGATGGAATTCGGTGCCCCTGCAGGGCCGATAGGACGTGGGCCGGTCCCCGATCTGGGGCCCAACTGGAGGCCTCTGCCGGTCTCCAAGATCTGCAAGAGCAACGGTTGCGATCGAGTCGCCATGGATATACAGATGAAACTCGGCGGAACACGCTACCGCATAACCGACCGATACGGTGCCCCATATCTTCCTAAGTATCGAGACCAGGATACCTTCTGGCGCTATCATGACGTCCTGGTCAAGGACAATCGGGTCTTCGATTCCTGGACAGGTCCCAAAGGTGAATCAATGGAAGAGTATCGGAACCACTGGCAATATGGGGAAGACCTTGTTTTCACGCCCATTTCACCAGAACTACCTCCACTTCAACTGATGTGACATGGACATCGATCTTCGGTACAGACTGAGAGACGCGCGACGTCGTCCCACCTCCTACGGTCTGAGGACCTTCGATGAGGCCGCGGCGTTCCTGATTGGTGCGGATATGGCCACCGGCTGGACCTTGCTGCATGGTTTTAATGAATGGGCGGCCGAGCGATTGGGCAGTGGCGCGAACCTTGCGTGGCCTGTTCTTGCGGCCGAACTGCTCGACGCGCGCAGGGCCGGGTCAGGGCAGGCGGGCGATGCTGAATGCAGCGGCGAGGAGGACCGGATTCGGGCGTTGTTCGACCTCGTCGAGGAATTCTTCGTGGCGCGATCCAATTATCCCCAAGGACCCCCAAACGCGGGGTCACCTGAACACATCTAAGTGAACAAGTGTGCCGCCGTCTTGGAGAGGGACGGCGGCACACCTTGACTTGTAGTGGCCCGAACAGCGCCCCGGTTCGCCCGCTCGGCCCGCTGGGGTCGCTTGGTCAAAAGCGAGGGCTTGGCCGGTCAATATCAAAGATAACCGTGTCGGAAACTCTGCGAGCATGGGCAGCAGAACGCGGACAGTGGCACGACCGTGTTCTCCACTGGGCCATCCCCGCGTGCGCGGGGAGCACCGCCCCAGGACTCCAGGGCGCCGATGCGACCGGGACCATCCCCGCGCGGGGTCCCATCATCAACCACCTGGCCGCCGTCTACAGGTAGCTCCCCGCGCACGCGGGGATGGTTCCTTTACTGCTACGCGGTGGGCGACGTGGTTCGGTGCTCCCCGCGGATGGGTGATAGTTGCCCTCTCCGGATTTCCGGCGGCATGCCACAGCGTTCCCCGCACACGCGGGGTGGATCTGCGTCGGTGATGCGAGCGTAGTCCACAGTGTCTGCCTGCAGGTTGAGCAGTGAGGGGCTCGGGGCTAATGGGGCCGTGGGTGAGGAGGGACAGCAGGGCGTAGGCGGCGTCGGCGATCGAGGCGAGGAAGGTGGAGGCGGGGGCGACGTGGGCGATGGGCACGCCGCGGCCGGCCAGGATGGGGGCCGAGGATGGATCCGCCGCCCCGTAGATGCCGCCGATGACGCCCACTCCCAGGGCGAGGGTGATGACGGCGGGCGGGGACGGTTCGGTTGTGACCGGCCGTCGTCGTGGTGGGCATAGCGTGCGGGCACACAGCCATAGTCTCAGGAGGAGCAGTGCCATGGCGACCAGGACGCGGAGGGTCTGGGCGCCGAGGTAGGGCGAAGACGCGAGTGCGACATCGCCCTCATCGAGGACTGCGCCCAGGCCTGGGGCGTCGACGTCGAGGGACGGCCAGCCAGCGGCTGGGGCACCCTGGCCACCTTCTCCACCCACACCTACAAGCTCGTCGCCTCCGGCGAGGGAGGCGTCATCGTCGCCGGCACGATGGCGCTGATGCGGGCCTTAGGAGGCGACACCCGGCAGCCGGCCCCGCACGCCGTGTGGCGATCCAAGGCGCGCATGACGGAACTGGCGGCAGGCCTGGCCTTGCCACGACTCGACTACCTGAGCACCCTCGTGACCGGCCTGCGTGCCCTTCAACAGCCGGGCGCCCGTCGCCGGTCACATCGACCAGCACGGCGGCCCCGAGCAGGCCGCAATCGCGGAGCTCGCCGAAGAAGTCGGCCTGGCAGTCGCCCACCTCCAGCTGTTGCTGACCGCATGGCGGCTCAACCGGTGCCGCCGCCCGAGTGACGGCGGGGCCGACCATCGCTGGTGGATCTACCAGGCCCAGGCAGCCGGTCAACTCCGCCGTCTGTCCGAGAGGTGCGTGCCCCCCGATGGATACCCCCCCGACCAGCTCCAGTGGTACGCGCAACGCACCGCTGCCTACGCCGCCGAGCACGTCAGCGAACCGAAGTTCACGGCGCAGCCCGGGCTAACACCGGTATGGGTTCCGCTTCTTGCACGACCTTCAGCTCCTGACGCTGCCCAGCGACGCTCTCACTCAGATCGACAAGATCATCTGATGGATGCTCGGCGACGGGCTCAGCTCACCTCTCTCGGGTGCTCGGCTGCCAGTCGGCGCACGTGCGTCTGGATGCGGTTGCGGTCTTCCGGGAAGACGCTCTCCCACTCGTCGCCGAGCTCGAACCACTTCGGCGGCTGGTCACTCTCCCCACCGAGCGGAACATCACGGTCGATGATCGCGGCGTACGACAGGCCCAACGTCGGCGACCAATCCGCACGGTAGGAGCGTACGGACACCGCCGCCGGAACAGGAAGCAGCTCAGCCTGCAGACCGGTCTCCTCCACAAGTTCACGGGACGCGGCGGCTCGAGGCGTCTCACCTGGCTCGACCTTGCCTCCAGGCGGGACCCATCCCCGCCGGCGATGCCTTACAAGCAGGACGTGCTTGAGGGCAGGGTCAGTAATCCAGACCTCCGCCGCCAGCGGCTCCATCGGCCTTTGACGAGCCCGCTCCAGCCAGGCCCGAGCGTCATCGAACTCCAGCACAGCGAGGCGAGCATCGGCGCCTGCCGCGTCCAAGGTCACTTGTCCAGGCACACCGTGAGTCACCCGCCACACCTTATGCCGCCGCCAGTTCGGTCCGTGGATCCGACCGGATGACTCTCCGGGCGCGCACCCCTGTCGGCGGCGGGCCGGAAACGCCGAGCGACGACATCGAGGGGCACCTTGACGTGCGCGATCCTGGAAGGGGTAGCAGCCATGCAGAATAATGCGCGGCTGCGACGCACCTGGGTCGTCCTGGGAGGAATACACCTGCTGAACGGGACCGCGCCCCGCCGTCCGGCCGAACCGATCGTCCTGGTCCGGGTGCCTCCGTAGGAGGTCTGTGTCCCGAGCATCACGGTAGTCGTGAGGTGGGACGCGCTCGGTATCTGCCAGGTCACCGCCCTGACCACGGAGAGCGCTCCGCTCGGAGGTGGCCGGATCGAGGGGAGCGCACTGCTGCCCGACGCCATGGCTGGCGCGGCACTGCGCGAGATGATCGGCGAGGTCGCCGCTCCTGGTCTGGTACCGCTGGGGGGAGGAACACAATAGCGGGTTGGCGCCCAGATCGTGATATTCGCCTGCACGGCCACGCGCTGGTCGGTCTGGAGAAGGGCTGTCGTCAGGCGCTTTTGGCAGATTCGAGGGCCAGCATCTCACGGAACTCGGCAACAGAGGGGCGGTCGCGCTGGTGCCTGGGCACGGCGCTGAGCACCATCCGTCCGGTTTGGAGCACGATCTTGTCGTTGTAGACCTGTGGCAGGGCATCGATCACCAAGGCCGCCAGTTGCATCCCTTGATCGATGCCCCCGTTGACGACCGTGCAGAGGGCTCCCTTCAGGCGAACACTGGCCGCCGTCGCATAATCGCTGTTGACGGCGAGCAGGCGCTCGCCCGCGCTGTTCGCTTCGGCCTCATTGCCTACACCCGCGTAGATCGTGTTCTCGGCGTTGGGTAGTTGCCCGTATTTCCAGTAGCCGGTCATGATGCTCACCGCTGGCGGATCAGCCGTGACAAGGTCGCGGAAGGTTTTCAAAGTCTGCTGGGCTTCCGCGTGCCTTCCGAGGAGCATGAGCGCCTTGGCCTCAGAGCAGAGGACCAGCGCCAGTCCCAGGGATGGGTGATCTCCCGCGATCTGCTGGGCGTTCTGCGTGAGCCTCAGGACGGTCGCCGGATCGCGTTGTCCGAAGAGGCCGTGTCCGGTCTCGGTGGCGCGCACGCTGAGCTGTAGTTCGAGGTCTCCTGAGGCGTCGGCGGCCTGGCGTGCGGTGCGCCACCAGCGGATGGCGGCACCGTGATCGCCCAGGCGGGTCAGCACGTTGGCGTGGAGAGTGGAGAGCGCCGCCATGACCCGCTGGAGTTCGATCACGTCTTCGGGGGTGGAGGCGTCCAACTGGCGCCGTACCGCGAGCAGGTCGATGAGGAGGTCGGCGGCGACCTGTGCGGGGGGTCGGGTGCGCAGCGCGTGCAGGTGGTCGGCGCAGGTCAGCTCCCAGTCTTCGATGGCGCGGTGGGCCTGGTCAGGGGACAGCTCCAGGAGCCGGCGGAGAGGTTCACCTGAGATACCGGGGGTGCCGAGCACGCCGAGTCCGGTGAGTCCGGCGAGGAGCTGGAGGGCGGCCCGGCGTTCCATATCGTCATCTCCATTGCGATATGCGGGGTTTTCCATATATCTACCCGCGCGCAGCCGGTCTGACTCGGCGGCGGCGTTGAGACGCACCAGCGTCCCGTACAGCGCGGTCAGAATGCCGCGCGCACCGTACACCTCGTCCAGGCGGGGGACCATCTCAGGCGGGGGCGTGCGCTCACCGCGCTCCCATTTGGCCAGGTTGGAATGGTCGATGTAGAGATCGGCCGCCACGCGGCGCAGGGCGATCTTGGGTTCGCTCTCCCTGCAGCGGCGCATGACCGCGCCGAACAAATGCCATGCGGAGGCGTGCGGGTCGATCGGGTCTGCGGCCATGACACCCCTCGGGATAGTGGTCCGGCGCGGCCGCACCCGACCACACCGTTGCCCTTATACCATCGTCGATCACTTTCCATGATTGCACTGCTACAGCCCGTAGCGCTCCCGAAAGTCGGGACCGGTAGGCGATGAGAGCGCCGTACGGGTCCCTGATCAGGAAGGTGGTCCTGACCCGTGACGCAGCCTAAACGCCGGTGGCGCCTGTACGGGCGTAATGCCGAGCCGACCGGCCGCCACACCCTCGGACGGCCCTACGTACCGGTCGAGCCCGGCGATCCCGACCCGCGCGCCCGCGCCACCGCCGTACTGCTCGACCGGCTCGAACCGGCCTGGACGATCCTGTACGGACCATGGAGCCGCCGCTTCTACGCCGTGGCGATGTTCCCGGCCCCGTATCCGCTGATCGTGGAGGAATCCACCGCGCAGGAGCTCACCGAGCAGATGCGCCAGGCGGAGCGGGACGTCCTAATGACCGGCCGTACGCGCACCGCGGCCAGGCCGGCCGCGTGACCCGCATGACCTCGACCTCCCCCTATGTAGGACGACCGACCAGATGAGCACCCACACCCGGCGAACGGAGAGCGCCGCCTTCCCCGCCACCGAGACCTCCGCGGGCGAGGCCCGGCGCTGGCTGAGCAAGATCCTCAGCGACCATCCCCGCCACGACGACGCCGTGTTGCTGCTGTCGGAGGCGGTCACCAACTCCCTGGTGCACACCGATACCTCGGTGATCGCCGTCGCGGTGGTGGTCGAGGAGGGTGACGGCGTCCGGATCGAAGTGGGCGACGAGGGCGGGCGGACCGTGCCGAGCATCACCCCGGACACGGGCGAAGAGCCGGCCACCTCCGGGCGCGGCATCCGCCTGATCCGCACGCTGTCCTCACGCTGGGGGTTCACCGAGGAGAGACCCCGCTGCGTCCTCTGGTTCCTGCTGTCCGCAGACGGTGGGGGAGACGCCTGACCCCACCCGCCGATCCTTTATTCGTTCAGAGATGTCGTGGCGCTTCGCACCTGTGTCTGGCTCCGCAAAGACGCTTCGTTGCAGAAGATCCGGCGGGCTCTGGACACGCTTCGCGATGACCTACGGGAGCGCGGGCATCTGTCGGCATACCGGCTCGCGGCTGACGGCAGCAGCATCTACCGGTTTCGTCCGTAGTGCTCCGGTCTTCAGGCCGGGGGTGAAGCGGGCCGTCCCGCGTAGCGGGGCAAGAACAGCCGATTCGCCGTCAGGTGAACCGGCGTCCACCCCGATCAGACCGGCCGTTTCTGCCGCTCGATGTACTGCTCGAGCACGGTCGGCGGGGCCCCGGCCAACCGACCCGGCGAAGTAGGAGCCCAATCAGAAATGATCATCTACAGGTATTCGCGGGCGTGGGCGCCGAACTCCTTGCGCAGCATCCGAGCCGAACCCCTTCAACGAGTTGACCAGCCTGGACCAGGCGACCCTGGGCGGATGGTGGACCAGCAGGTGGACGTGGCCGTCCTCGCCGTTGAACTCACCGAGTTCGACCTCGAAGTCGGCACAAACCTTCCGCATGATCTGTTCGCATCGGACCGGCATCGGGCCGGTGAAGGCCCCACGCCGATACTTCGTGGCGAACACCAAATCGGCGTGGGCGTGGAGACCGTGCACGACATGCCGTCCGCGCGCACATCCGGGTCCGGTTTCCATCCCGGTAACGCAACGAAACGATACGATCACGGTGTGGCGAAGGTAAAGCAGACGCGGGCGCATGTGGCCCGCCTGGAGTTGAGCGTGGCCCAGGCGGCGGTGCTGGACGGTCAGGCGCATTCCGCTCGCGCGCTGTGGAATCTGCTGCACGAGTACGCCACCTTCCGGCAGGGCCGGTTGGCGACGTTGAAGGAGTGCGATGAGGCGATCCGGGTGGCTCGTGGTGAGATCGACTGGATGGGCCGGCTGCCCG
>NZ_JBFBCI010000020.1:0-120436 GCF_040683095.1 Sphaerisporangium sp. NPDC051017 | reverse complement strand
CACGTCGCCTGGATCGGCGACGATCAGCAGGACCTGGACGACCACCTCTCCCGCTGGTTCGGCAAGCCCGCCAACTGATTTCGCCTGAGCAACCGAAAAGGCCCGTGAGGAGGATCGGAACGGCCGGTAGCGACTGACCATCGCAAGGCTGGAAGCAGCACCTGCTGTGGTGTAAGGAATAACCCCACAGTTCCCTGAGTGCTCCATCGTCGCGATACCTCCAGGACCTGGGCGTTCTCCGTACGGAGAACGTCGCTCTGGCGGCTGAAGGGATCTCGGGATCGGTGAAGCCTCTTCCTCTTCGTTGAGGTTTTGTAGTGGTGGTGCCTCCGTCGAACTCCTCGACGCGGTGATCAGACTGGTACGCCTGCTCGACCGGCCACGCGACATCACCGTGCTTGCGTCACTGATCGGCTCCTGCTCGCCGCGACCTCCAACGACGTCACCGGCATCAGCTGCCGCGTCGGCTACGACAGCCCCTCCCAATTCAGCCGCGAATACCGCCGCCCGTTCGGCGCACCGCCCAGCCAGGACGCCGCCCGCCTCCGCGACGTGACGGCCGCGCCACGCTCGGGCGGCCGGCGCGGTGGGGCGGTTCGCCACGCACGCGGAGAAGCGTCGGGAAGTCGCGTGGAAGCCTCCCCTCGACCGGAGAACCCGGCGAGGACGGAGACGATCACGGCCCTGGGCTCGGACGCCGCAGCCCTTCGGTTGCCGTCACACCGAGGGGACGGGCCCGGCGCTCTCGGACACCGCGGCGGTCGTCACGTGCACGCACACCCGGCAGGCCTCGGCGCCGGACTGGAAGAACCACCGGCATCGGTCGCGGATGCCGCACTCGGGCAGCTCCGCCATGGAGTTGTCTCGTGGGAACTCCGCCGCCGCGACGTCCGCCGCGCGGCAGCGCCCGTCATCCCAGAACGCGCATCCCCGCGCGACGCAGGGAGCCGCGAAACGGTGGCGCGCCTCGACCGGGGAGGACGTCGCCGCCAGCCCGGCCAGCAGGTCCTCCGTCACCCGGGGCCCCTGGGGCAGGAACACGACCCGCCCGCGCGGCCCGAGGATGCCGAGCAGTGTGGCGCCGGGACGGGCGTCCGCGCTGGGACACACGGGCCCGTCGCCGGGAACCGTCACCGCCTGATCTCCGGGTAGCGCTCGGCGACCTTGCTCGCGATATCCCCCAAGAGCACGGCCCGCCCGACCCACTCCCACCTGCGCAGCCGCGACACGTCGATCGCCACGAGATCCCGGCCGGCGTCGGCCGCCAGGACCTCGCCGAGCGCCTTGCTTCCGGCCTCGGCGACGGCCTGCGCGATGAAGGCCTGTTGCTTCTCGTCGAGTTCCGCACCGTCCAGCACGAATTTGAATTCATGAGGCATTGACGATCTCCCGCCACGTCGACCCGATGACCCTGCGGCGATGGTCCGACCGCCCTGGCCGACTGTCAACAAGAAAGCGACGCGTGTCCCTTTCTGGACATTTTCCGGCCGGGTTGAAAACGGTCACCGCTTGAAGGTCCGATCGCCTTCGGCAGGTCCCCATCGTGGACGAGGGGGAGGTAAGTGTCGATCGCGAGCTAGTGGTCCACATGTGGGACGCATATGACAAAATCCGAGCCGAAGCACATCCAATCGGCATATCCCTCAAGATGATTAAGGACGCGCGAGACCAATGGAATCCAACAAGCTGAAGGTCGACCTGTCCCAGGCTGAATGGCGTAAGTCACGCCGGTCGGGCTCAGAGGGCGGGAACTGCGTCGAGGCCGCCTGTAACCTCCCCGGCGTGGTGGCGGTACGGGACAGCAAGATGCCCGATGGGCCCATCCTGATCTTCGGGATCGACGCGTGGGCTCGCTTTGTCGGGGGAGTTAAGGGCTCCGCCATCTGAACGTCGAGCACCGACGAGGACCGTCGCCCTTCGTCGCCAGGTGGAGAAAGAAGGAAGCGCGAGATCGATGGAACCCAACAAGCTGAACCTCGACCTGTCGAAGGCCGACTGGCGTAAGTCGCGCCGATCGGGAGTTGAAGGGGGGAACTGCGTCGAGGCCGCCTGTAACCTCCCGGGCGTGGTGGCGGTACGGGACAGCAAGATGGCGGAAGGGCCCGTCCTGGTCTTCGGGGTCGACGCGTGGGTCCGGTTCGTCGGGAGTGTGAAGGGCTCCACCACCTGAGTGTGCCGTCCGCGTCGCGGCGCAGCAGAGGCCCGGGCTTGCAGATCATGCCATTGAGCGGGTTGCGGTCAGGAGGCGTGGGCAGTTGGCCGCTTGGGCACGGTGTGGCTATGTCAGTTCCGACGATCAGATCCGCGGGTCAAGGCGTCGGCCAGGGAGCGGTGCGGCCTCACCACATCTTCGGCGGTGAGCGTTCCGGTCATGGCCTGCAGGGTGCCGTCGCGTACGAGGACGACCAAGCCGTGTGCGGCCCCTCAGGCCTGCAGCGCCAACTCTTCCGGTGCCGGGCCGGGCCTCTGTGGTTTGCGGTGGCTCGCAGACACGCAGGCGTTGCGTGTGCCCGGGCCGTGGCGGTCGACGGGGGAACGCCGGGCGCGTCGGCTGGATCCAGCCACGACGCATGCATCCGGGTCCGGGCGGGCTGGTTGTGAATCAGGTCAGCCATACGATGGCCGTGTGACCGAGACCCCAGTTCCTGCGGGTGTTGACCTCTTCGACATTCACCGGCTCCGCCTGTCAGAGGTGCAAGCGCCGCAACTATCGCCCGAGGACGAATTGGCCAGGGACTGTGTATGGAACGAAGCTGTCCGGGCGAACCCAAGCTTGTTCGACGGCCCGGTCGTGGCGTGTGCGGGAGTTGAGTGGGAGGGACCGCACAGTATCGTTCTCTTCTGGGCGCGGGTGACCTACCGGTACTACGCTCTGCGCCGGGTTCCCGGCAACACCTCGTGGCTGCCGTCGTTGTTCGTGAACGTTGTACAGCCGACGGACGATGGGCGGGTGTTGGTGGCGAGAATGTCGTCGTCAACTGCTGCTCCGGGGCGGTGGCAGCTTCCGGGCGGCTCCGTAGAGCCGCCCGGAGAACACCAGGTGCTGGATGAGGTTGCCGTGCGCCGTCATGCCGCGCGAGAGTTGGCTGAGGAGACCGGTGTTGAACTGCCGCCCGAGGAGCTGAGCCTGTGGGCGGTCACCCGCGGCGAGCACCGGAGCATCGGCCTGGTCTTTCTCGCCCCGCCTCGGCCAGAGGCGATGCTGTGTGAGCGTTTTGAGGAAGCAACGGCCGCCGAGCGTGCAATGGGGCACGAGCCCGAGCTGGACCGGATCGCTCTGGTAAGGTCCGCTGCTGAGCTCATGGACCTCCATGGTCCGCACGTGGACTATCTGGCACCGGTCGTCTATCGGTATACGAAGGCACCGCTCCGGCACGATGCCTGAGTTACGACGGTCACTCGATCGGCGGATCTTCTCAGGCGGTGCCGCCAGCGGCCAGGGTAGTGGTGGAAGCCGGTATCAGGTGCCAGCACGAAAGTCACGGGCCCGCCGAGGCATGGCACCCCTGGATGCTGCGCATCCTCGACGTCCCTGAAGCCATCCGCCTGCGCGGCTGGCCCGCCGACCTCACTGCCACCGTGCCCGTCGCAATCGAAAGCGAAAACGGCGGAAACTGGGAGCGGTACATTCTCCGGGTAGCTGACGGATCAGCCGAGATCACCCCTGCGCACGTCGAAGGCACAGTGACCCTTACCCGCCGGCAGCTCGCAGTCTGGTACGCCGGCGGCTACAGGAGCGTTGCCTCTGCCCGCATGGCCGGAGTCCAGGCCGTCTCGGAGGAGGCACTCGCGGCCCTTATTCGCTGCACCACAGACCTCGAACCCTGGTTGCCCGACCACTTCTAGCACAGGCGCGGGTTCCACACCGGTTGCGGCAAAAGGGACGATGTCCCGCGCGACCCGAGGATGCCGAGCAGTGTGCCGCCGGGACGCGCGTCCGCGCTGGGGCACACGGGCCCGTCGCCGGGAACCGTCACCGCCTGATCCCCCGGTAGTGCTCGGCGACCTTGCTGGAGAAAAGACGGAGACAGGAGATACGTCACCGGCGAGGAGGCTCGCCGGTGACAGCGGTGGTGCGGGGGCGCCTGTTCAGAGGCAGTCTCGCGAATACACGCGGTCGAGGCCTATCGGAGGGATCATCCCGGCCTTGCCGTACCGCACGACGCCACCGTACTGACTCGCCACCGGCTTCTGCGATGGCGTGGCCCGGTTCGAGAGTTCGTTCACCATGCGCAGCATCTCGGCCGCGGTCGGAGGCTCCTGGGTCTTCGGCGGGAACCACGGACCGCAGGCTCCGCCCCGCAACGTGGCGGCACTGAGCGATGGCAGCGCCGCCAACGCCATGGCCAGCAGCAGAGCCGACGAACGTGAGAAGTTCACGCGCTCACCCGGTCAGGCGCCTACGCAGGCGGGGCCCAGCAACTGCTTCAGGTCGCCCATCAGGGCCGGGGACGGGGTGACCCTCAGGCGGTCGTCCAGGCGCATGATCGTGGTCTTGGGGCCGTTGTGGAGCTGGAGGTGGACCTCGGTCGTGCCGCGGTGGGTGGTGAGGACTTCCTTCAGGCCGGCGATCACGGGGGCGTGCAGCGGGTGAGGGCGAGGCTGACCACGAGCGGGCCGCCGGCCTCCTGGGTGAGGTCGGGCTGGGTGACCTCCATCGCGACGATCTTCGCGACGTCCTCGCGCTTGTCGAGCCTGCCCTTGACGAAGACGATGGCGTCCTCGGCGAGGATGGTCGCGCAGAGCTGGTAGGCCGACGGGAAGATCATGACCTCGATGGCGCCTTCCAGGTCCTCCAAGGTGGTGAGGACCCAGGTGTCGCCCTTCTTGGTGACCTTGCGCTGCAGGCCGGTGAGGATGCCGCCGACCGTGACGACCTGGCCGTCCGGGCGCTGCTCGTCCTGGAGGGCCGCGATCGAGCAGTCGGCCCCGGCGGACAGGATGTGCTCGACGCCGAACAGCGGGTGGTCGGAGACGTACAGGCCGAGCATCTCGCGCTCGAACACCAGCAGGATGGACTTGTCCCACTCCCCCGCCGGGATCTGCACGTCGAAGGTCTGGTCCTCGGCGCCCTCGATCGCGCCGAACAGCGAGTCCTGGCCGATGGCCTCGTTCTTCTTGATGTCGATGATCGCGTCGACGGCCTGCTCGTGCACCATGACCAGGCCCTTGCGGACGTGGCCGAGGGAGTCGAACGCGCCCGCCTTGATCAGCGACTCGATGACCCGCTTGTTGCAGACCAGGGCGGGCACCTTGCGCAGGAAGTCCTTGAATTCGGCGAAGCGGCCCTTCTCGCGGCGGGCGGCGATGATGCCGTCGACGACGTTGCCGCCGACGTTGCGGATCGCCGACAGGCCGAAGCGGACGTCGGTGCCGCGCGGGGTGAAGTCGAAGTCGGAGTCGTTGACGTCCGGCGGGAGCACCTTGATGCCCATGCGGCGGCATTCGTTGAGGTAGAGCGCCGACTTGTCCTTGTCGTCCTTGACGGAGGTGAGCAGGGCGGCCATGTACTCGGCCGGGTAGTTGGCCTTGAGGTAGGCGGTCCAGTAGGAGACCAGGCCGTACGCGGCGCTGTGTGCCTTGTTGAAGGCGTAGTCGGAGAAGGGGAGAAGGATGTCCCACAGGGTCTTGATCGCGGCGGCGGAGTAGCCGTTGTCCTTCATGCCGCTCTCGAAGGACTCGAACTGCTTGTCCAGCTCGGCCTTCTTCTTCTTGCCCATCGCGCGGCGCAGAAGGTCCGCTTTGCCGAGCGAGAACCCGGCGACCTTCTGCGCGATGGCCATGACCTGCTCCTGGTAGACGATCAGGCCGTAGGTCGTGCCCAGGATCTCGGCCAGGGATTCGCGGAACTCCTCGTGGATGGGCGCGATCTCCTGCTGGCCGTTCTTGCGCAGCGCGTAGTTGGTGTGGGAGTTCGCGCCCATGGGGCCGGGACGGTAGAGGGCGCCGACGGCGGAGATGTCCTCGAAGTTGTCGGGCTTCATCAGCCGCAGCAGCGAGCGCATGCCACCGCCATCGAGCTGGAACACTCCCAGGGTGTCGCCCCGCCCGAGCAGCTCGTACGTCTTGGGGTCGTCCAGGGGCAGCTTCAGCAGGTCGATCTTGGACCCGGTGTTGGACTCGATCATCTTCAGGCAGTCGTCGATGATCGTGAGGTTGCGCAGGCCCAGGAAGTCCATCTTCAGCAGGCCGAGCGTCTCGCAGGTCGGGTAGTCGAACTGCGTGATGATCGCGCCGTCGGAGTCGCGGCGCATGATCGGGATGTAGTCGGTCAGCGCATCCGACGACATGATGACGCCGGCGGCGTGGACGCCGGTCTGGCGGATCAGGCCTTCCAGACCGCGGCCGAGGTCGATCACCGCCTTGACGTCGACGTCCTCCTCGTACAGCTTGCGCAGCTCTCCGGCCTCGTTGAAGCGCGGGTGCTCGCTCTCGAAGATGCCGGACAGCGGGATGTCCTTGCCCATCACCGCGGGCGGGAACGCCTTGGACACCTTGTCGCCGAGCGCGTACGGGTAGCCGAGGACGCGGGCGGCGTCCTTGATGGCGGCTTTCGCCTTGATGGTGCCGAAGGTGGCGATCATGGCGACCTTGTCGGCGCCGTACTTCTCGGTCACGTAGCGGATCACGTCGGCGCGACGACGTTCGTCGAAGTCGATGTCGACGTCGGGCATGGAGACGCGGTCGGGGTTCAGGAACCGCTCGAAGATCAGTCCGTGCGGGAGCGGGTCGAGGTCGGTGATGCCGAGCGCGTACGCCGCCAGCGAGCCTGCCGCCGATCCGCGGCCGGGGCCGACGCGGATGCCGTTGTTCTTCGCCCACATGATGAAGTCGGCGACGACGAGGAAGTACGAGGGGAACCCCATCTGGAGGATGACGTCCATCTCGTGCTCGATCTGGCGCTGGTGCTCCTCGTCGATGCCCTCGGGGTAGCGGCGGGCCATGCCCCGGGCGATCTCCTCGCGGAACCAGCCCTCTTCGGTGTGGCCCTCGGGCACCGGGAAGGTGGGCATGAGGTTCTTGAACCCGAACATGCCCTCGGGCTCGACCCGCTCGGCGACCAGCAGCGTGTTGCGGCAGCCCTCGGCCCACAGCTCGGAGGAGTCGACCGCGCGCATCTCGTCGGCGGTCTTGAGGTAGTAGCCGCTGCCGTCGAAGCGGAAGCGGTCGGGGTCGGGGTCGGAGAGCTGCTTGCCCGTCTGGATGCACAGGAGCGCGTCGTGGGAGGTCGAGTCGGACTCGTAGGTGTAGTGCGAGTCGTTGGTGACCAGCGGCGGGATGCCGAGCTCCCTGGAGATGCGGGTGAGCCCGTCGCGGACCCGGCGCTCGATGTCGAGCCCATGGTCCATGATCTCCAGGAAGTAGTTCTCCTCGCCGAAGAGCTCCTGGTACCTGGCCGCCGCCGCGACGGCCTGGTCGTACCGGCCGAGGCGCAGGCGGGTCTGGACCTCGCCGGAGGGGCAGCCGGTGGTGGCCATGAGGCCCTCGGAGTGCTCGGCGAGCAGCTCGGCGTCCATGCGCGCCCACTTGCGGACGAAACCCTCGGTGTAGGCGCGCGAGGAGAGCTTCATCAGGTTGCCGAGACCCGTGGCGTTGCGCGCCCAGATGGTCATGTGGGTGTAGTAGCCGCCCGCCGAGACGTCGTCGCTCTTCTGGCGCGGCTCGCCCCACAGGACGGGCTTCTTGTTCAGCCGCGACTCGGGCGCGACGTAGGCCTCGATGCCGAGGATGGGCTTGATGTCCGCGGCGGTCGCCTGCTTGTAGAAGTCGTAGGCGCCGTGCATGTTGCCGTGGTCGGTGATCGCGATGGCGGGCATGCCCAGATCGCCGACCTGTTTGAACATCTGCTTCAGGCGCGCCGCTCCGTCGAGCATGGAGTACTCGGTGTGAACGTGCAGATGCACAAACGAATCAGCCATGCGGGCCGTCCCTCTCCCCTCGACGCGGTGCGGCCGATCAGAGCCTACGCCGTCGCGGCGGCCTCCTGGAGCACACCGGGCCCGTCAGTCTCGATCGTGATCCTGCCGGCCACCGGCGAGCGCCTGCGTGCCGGCCGTGCCCGCCGGGCGGTCTCGCGGCGCGGGTTCCTGGCCATTGTCCCTCGAAGCGGCCCTGACCTCTTCGGCGAGGTGGAGGCCGCTCTCGATCACCGCCTTCATGATCGGCGCCAGCCGTGCCTCGCCGAGGCGGGGCGCGCGGCGGGCCATCGCGGCGACGATCCGCCGCTCGCGTTCGGGGTCGCGCCCGGCGAACCCGCCGACCGGCTTGAGCCGCTGGACGACGCCGGCCAGGGCGGCCCGGCGCTCCAGGATCACGGCGAGCGCCGCGTCGGCCCGGTCGATCGCCTCGCGCGCGGCCGCGACGGTGGCGGGACGCTCCTCGCGGACGAGCGCGCCGACCACGACGACGGCCTCGCGCGCCGCCTCGGCGTGCGCGGCGGGGGCGTCCTCGTCCAGCCACAGGCCGTCCGCGCCCGCCGCGACCACGGCCGCCGCCAGCCCGGCGCCGTCCCCGGGCGAGGCGAGGACGGGGTGCCCGCGGCGCTCGCGGGCCGCACGGACCAGCCCGAGGTCGACGGACAGGTGGCCGTCCGCCGCCCGCGCGCCGTCCTCGCACAGCACCACCCCGGCCGCTCCGCCGTCCAGGCACGCTCCGGCGGCGGCCAGCCACGCGCCGAGGGACGCCGGGCCGCGCCGCACGACCACCGGCAGGCCCAGGCGCGCGGCCGCCCGCAGGAGCGCGTCGTCGCCCCCTGCCGGGACGATCAGGCCGTCGGCGTGCGCCGCGACGCCGGGCAGGTCCTCGACGTCCGCGGGCTCGACGAGCAGCGGGCCGTCCGACGCGGCGCGGGCCGCGGCGACCGCGCCGTGGCGGTCCCCGGGGCGCAGGCGCGTGAGGCTCATGTGGTGCCCGTCCGCCTGCGGAGGCCCCGCGAAGACCACGGCGGGACCTTCCCCTACGGTGAGGCTTCCGATGCGCACCGCGCGCCTGCCGGGCTGCCCGGTCGATGACATGTCGGCTCCCTAGGTGGGCGCCGGCCGCGTCGAGTCCGCGAGCCGGCGGGTCTGAAACGACGAAGGCGAAGACGCCGCCGTCTCCGCCCTCGTGCCGGCTCCGGATGGTCGCTAGATCATGTCAACGGCGACCGGCCCTCCCGGAACCGGCCTGGTAAACACGAAACAGCAAGTCACGGCATCAAGATTAGCAGCGACGGCCACCAGTCGGACACAGCATCTCAGATACCGGACACTTTCCCCGAAGCCGCGTTTGCACGTGCGCACCGCTATGGGACGATTCAGTCGGCTGAAAGGGGGTAGCGGCGGGTGATGTCGGAAGCACGGCCGGGTGGCCGGCAGCAGGGGCGCCGCGTAGCCGACCGCTACCAGCTCCTGGAGCCGATCGGCCGCGGAGGCATGGGCGTCGTCTGGCGCGCCCACGACGAACTGCTCGACCGGGTCGTCGCGGTGAAGGAGGTCCGCTACCCCGGAGACCCGGACGACGACGAGGTGGCCGAGCTCAACCGCCGCACGCTGCGCGAGGCGCGCGCGGCCGGCAGGCTCAACCATCCGAACGTCGTCGTGGTGCACGACGTCATCGAGGAGAACGGCCGCCCCTGGATCGTCATGCAGCTCGTCGACAGCCGCTCCCTCGGCCAGGTGCTGCGCGAGGATGGGCCGCTGCCGGTCCGCATGGTGGCCGAGATCGGCCTGCGCCTGCTGGAGGCCCTGCGCAACGCGCACGCCGCCGGGGTGCTGCACCGCGACGTCAAACCCGAGAACGTCCTGCTCACCGACGACGGCCGCGTCGTGCTCACCGACTTCGGCATCGCCCGCATGGAGACCGACACGACGATGACCCGCACCGGGCTCGTCGGCACGCCCGCCTTCATCGCCCCCGAACGGCTGCGCGGGTACCCTGCCCAGCGCGAGTCGGACTTCTGGTCGCTCGGCGCCACGCTGTACGCCGCCGTCGAGGGTCGCCCGCCGCACGACAAGGGCATGGCGATGGCCACGATGCACGCCGTGCTGAACGACGAGCCCGAGCCCGCGCCGCGCGCCGGGCGGCTCGGCGCCGTGCTGATGGGCCTGCTGGAGAAGAACCCGCAGCGCCGCCTCACCGCGGACCAGGCCGAGCGCATGCTGCGCGCCATCGCAGAGGACCGCTCCGCCACTCCGCGGTCGAGCATGCAGACCCTGCCCGCCGCCCCGCATCCGATCCCCGCCACGAGCCCTCCGCGCAAGCGGCCACGGCCCGAGGACGCGGTTCCCTCTCCGGCCGAGGCCGCGTCCCCGGCGGAGGCGGGCGAGGAGGCCGTGTCCTTCATCCCGGCCACGGGGGTGTCCGCCCCGCCCAAGGTCCCCGCGCCCGCCGAGGCCCCGGCGCCCGTCCAGGACGCGCCCGGCGAGGACGTGGCCCCTGCCGAGGACGTGTCCCCGGCCGCCGGCGCGCCGGAGGAGAGCTCGGAGACCGCGCCCGCGGGCCGGGAGGCGAAGGCGAAGGCGACCGGGGAGGCCGCGCCCGCCGAGACGCCCACCGAGCCCCCCGCCGTGGCACAGACCGCGGCACGGGAAACGCCGGATGAGCCCGGCGACGCGGAGCCGCGGGGCACGAAGCCAGAGGCGTCCGCGCGTCCCGGGAAGGCGTCCGCGAGGATCGCCGCCGCCCCCGTCCAGCCGGTCAAGCCCGCCGTCCCCGCTCAGGCGCGCCCCAGTGACGCCGAGGAGGCCGCGGAGGCGAACCGTCCGACGCGGGTGCCCCGGCAGCCGGGCCGCACCGAGGCCGAGACGCGACTGGAGACGCGCAGGCGCCCGTACGAGGACGCCCGGCCGGAGGCGTCCGGTGTCTTCGCCGCCGAGCGCCCCCCCGCCTCCGCGCAGGCTCCGGAGCCCTCGGCGTTCTCCGGCTTCTGGGAGACCTCCGGCGGCTCGCCGACGACTATCGAGCCCGCGCCCGGCGAGGCGGGGGACGGCCCCCGGCGGCCGATGCCGTTCACGCGCGTCGTCCTGGTGGTCATCCCCGTCGTGCTGATCGTCGCCGGGGTCGCGCTGTGGCTGGGGGCGCACGACGCCTCCGACACCCCGCAGGGCGCGTCGGAGGCCGGGAAGAACCCCACTCCCCCGGCCGTCTCCGACCGGGCCTCGGGCGTGCCGTCCTCGCCGCCCGGGGGCTCGTCGACACCGGCGGGCTCCCCCTCCGCCTCACCGAGCGAGTCGCCGAAGCCGTCGCCGACCCCCAAGCCGGCCGCCATCGGCCCGGGCGACGTCCCGGAGGGGTGGCACAAGTACACGCACGCGAAGTTCTCCGTGGCGCTGCCGAAGGGGTGGCACCCGGCCGGGAACGGCAATGGCCTGATCCGCTTCCGCGGGGACTCGCACACCTACCTTGAGGTCCACCACACCACCACCCCGGAGAAGAACGCGCTGAAGACCTGGCAGCGCGACGCGCCGGGCATGAGCCACAACTTCCCCGCCTACAAGCTGATCGCGATCAGAGAGGTCAAGGACTACTGGCAGACCGCCGCCGACTGGGAGTTCACCTTCGGCGACAGCCGGTACCGGTCCCGTGTGATCGACCGCGGGTTCGTCACCGACGACAACAACGGCTTCGCGCTGCTGTACAAGACCGACGACAAGGACTGGAAGGACAAGAAGAAGCTCTTCGAGACCTTGGCGGCCACGTTCAAGCCCAGGTGACCGGCCGGGCGCCCGTGAAGAAGAACCCGGGGGTCAGGCGGGCGTCGCCCGGCCCCCGGTGACGATCGCGCCGGCGTCCCTCACGCGTTCAGCGCCTCGCGCCTGATCTGCTCGAACTGCTCCCCCATCGCCTCGGCCAGGGCGTTCGCCCCCGTCAGCGGCCGGACCATCACCGTGAGGTCGTCGATGAGGCCGTTCTCGTCGACGTGCACGAAGTCGCAGCCGTGTACCTGCCGGCCGTTCACCGTGGCCTGGAAGACGAACGCGTGGTCGCGGCCGTCCTCGCCGGCGATCTCGCGGATGTAGCGGAAGTCCTCGAACACCCGCGCGGCGCCGCGGAGGATCGCCGCCGTGAGCGCCTTGCCCGAATACGGCTGGAACGCGACCGGGCTGGTGAACACGACGTTCTCGGCGAGCAGCTCCTCGAGCGCCGCCATGTCCCCGGACTCGACGGCCTTGCGGAACGGATGCATCGCTTCCCCCATATTCAACTTGTTGACTATGTGCTTTCGACGGTACCGCCCGCCGCTCGGGGCCGTCCAGAGATACCGGCCGCCGTGAATGGTCAATTCGTTGACTAATGAACGGGACGACCAGTCAACGCGGAGATATCGTGGGCTCATGTCATTGCGCCACGCGGTCATGGCCGCGCTCCTCGAGGGCGAGGCGTCCGGGTACGACCTGGCCAAGGGGTTCGACGCGTCGGTCGCGAACTTCTGGATGGCCACTCCTCAGCAGCTCTACCGGGAGCTGGACAGGATGCAGGCCGAGGGCCTGGTCCGGGCGCGCGTCGTCCAGCAGGAGCGCCGTCCCAACAAGCGGCTGTTCTCCCTGACCGAGGCCGGGCGCGGTGTGCTGCGCGACTTCACCGCCGCGCCGCCGCGCCCGGGCGCGATCCGCGACGAGCTGATGGTCAAGGTGCAGTCCGTGGACGCCGGAGACGCCGAGGCCGTGCGCGCCGCCATCGAGGAGCGCATGGCCTGGGCCCAGGCGAAGATCGCCCGGTTCGAACGGCTGCGCGCCCGCATGCTGGACGGCCGCAGCGAGGAGGAGTACCTGGCGCGCGCCGAGCGCGTCGGCCCCTACCTGACGCTGACGCGCGGCCTGTTCTTCGAACGCGAGAACCACCGGTGGGGCGCGTGGGCCCTGGCCGTGCTGGATCGCCGCTCGGCCGCGGCCGGAACCCCCGAGGAGGCGCCCGGCCCCGCGCGCGTCCGGCCGTGAGGCCGGCACACCGCCCCCGATGAGCGGCCCGGTGAGAGGCGGGGCGCCGGGCGGGCACGTCACGTGAGCGCGGCGGGCCCGGCCTGGTCTGGTGTCCCGGCCCGGCACACTGTGGGACGATCGGAAACCGGAGCGAAGGGGGGCGAGGTGACGGCGGAGACGCAGCGGCGGGTGGCGGGACGGTACCGGCTGCTGGAACCCATCGGCCAGGGCGGCATGGGGGTGGTCTGGCGCGCCCACGACGAGCTGCTCGACCGGCCCGTGGCGGTCAAGGAGGTCCTCCACCACGCGGTGAGCGAGCAGGAGCGCGCGGCCTTCACAATGCGCACCATCCGCGAGGCGCGGGCGGCCGGGCGGCTGGACCACCCGTCGGTGGTCGTGGTGCACGACGTCATCGAGGAGGACGGCCGGCCCTGGATCGTCATGCAGCTCGTGCGATCCCGCTCGCTCGGCCAGGTGCTGCGCGAGGACGGCCCACAGGCGCCGCGCCGGGTCGCCGAGATCGGCGTTCAGGTGCTCGGGGCCCTGCGCGCCGCGCACGCCGCCGGGGTGCTGCACCGCGACGTCAAACCCGAGAACGTCCTGCTCACCGACGCCGGGCGGGTCGTGCTCACCGACTTCGGCATCGCCACGATGCCCATGGAGACCGCGCTCACCACGACCGGCAGCCTGTCGGGCACCCCCGCCTTCCTGCCGCCGGAGCGGCTGCGGGGCCTTCCCGCCGTGCCGGAGTCGGACCTGTGGTCGCTCGGCGCCACGCTGTACGCCGCCGTCGAGGGCAGACCGCCGTTCGACCGGGGCGCGCCCGTACCCACGATGGCGGCCGTCCTCAACGACGAGCCCGAGCCCGCCCGTCACGCGGGGCCGCTGGCCCCGGTGCTCGACGGCCTGCTGCGCAAGGACCCGGCCCGGCGCATGTCCGCCGCGGACGCCGCCGAGGCCCTCGGGCGGGTGGCGGCGGGCGAGTCGCCGCGCGGCAGCAGGCAGGCGCGCCGGCGCGCCGAGCCCTCCGTTCCGCTGCCCGCCACCTCGCCCGAGATGCCGATCCCGTGGTCCACGAGCCCGTCCGCCACCGCCGGCGTGCCGCGTCGCCGGTCGCGCGTGCTCGGGCCGCTCGTCGGCGTGCCGCTGCTTCTCGTGGTCGCCGGGGCCGGCTGGTACGGCTACATGCGAGTCGCGGACGACGCAACGCCCGCCCCGCCCCCCTCGCCGAGCGTGACGTCCTCGGCGGGCGTGACCACGGGCCCGGAACCGTCGCCCACGGAGCCGGCCGCAAAGCCGTCCACGTCGCCCACCTCGGCCGCGCCGTCGCCCACGTCGCCATCGGCCACCAGTACCGGCGTGCCGCGCGACTGGCGCCCCCACACCGACCGCCTGGGGTTCACCGTCTCCCTCCCGCCCGGCTGGAAGGAGGTCGACCGCGAGCCGTCCCGCGTGTGGTTCCGGGCTCCCGGCTCGGGGAGCTACCTCCTGATCGACCTGACCCGCTGGGCCGACGCCGATCCGCTGGCGGCGCTGCGCACGGTCGAGAGGCAGTCGCTGGCCGAGGGCAGGCTGCCCGGCTACGGGCTGGTCTCGCTGCGGTCGCTCACGTACAAGGGGCGGCCGGCGGCCGACTGGGAGTTCATCTGGCGGATGGACTCGGGCGTGGCCCACGTCCTGGACCGCGCGTTCACCTCCGCCGACGGGCGGCACTTCGCGATGTACCTGCACATCCCCGCGGCGCAGTGGCAGGCGCAATCTGCCTATTTCGACGCGTTTGCGAGAAGTTTCCGACCTTCCTGACTCTCAGGGGCAGGTGCCAGGTTTTCGGATAGCTCGGCGATCATGCCAGGAGCCCCGGGGCGAAACCGGATGTGAGAGCGCCCCGGGCCCGCCGCCGGTCAGGACTCCGCGCGGACCACGTCCAGGGCGCGGGCGAGCTCGGCCGGGTAGTCGCTGGTGAAGGTCACCCACTCGCCGGTGACCGGATGGTCGAAGCCGAGCGAGACGGCGTGCAGCCACTGGCGGGTCACGCCGAGGCGGGCCGCGAGCGTCGGATCGGCGCCGTAGGCGAGGTCGCCCACGCACGGGTGGCGGGTGGCCGCCATGTGCACGCGGATCTGGTGGGTGCGGCCGGTCTCCAGCCTGATGTCGAGCAGCGACGCCGCCCGGAACGCCTCGATCGTGTCGTAGTGGGTGATCGACGGCTTGCCTCCGGCGACCACGGCGAACCTGCCGTCCCCCGCCGGATGCCGGTCGATGGGCGCGTCCACGGTGCCGCGCAACGGATCGGGGTGGCCCTGGACCAGCGCGTGGTAGCGCTTCTCGACCGTGCGCTCCTTGAAGGCCCGCTTCAGCCGGGAGTAGGCGACCTCGCTCTTGGCGACGACCATGACGCCGGTCGTGTTGGCGTCCAGGCGGTGGACGATGCCCTGCCGCTCGGCCGCGCCGCTGGTGGCCACCTTGTGCCCGGCGCCCAGCAGGCCGCCGATGACGGTCGGCCCCGTCCAGCCCACGGTCGGGTGGGCGGCCACGCCGATCGGCTTGTCGACCACCACGATGTCGTCGTCCTCGTACAGGACGCGCATGCCGGGCACGGGCTCGGCGACCGGCATCGGCGTGGTGGGCGGCGGGGGGATCACGACGTCCAGCCACGCGCCGGCGTGCACGCGGTCGGACTTGGCGGCGGGCGCGCCGTCGACCTGGACGTCGCCCGAGGAGATCAGGTCGGCGGCGAGGGTGCGCGAGAAGCCGAAGAGGCGGGCCAGCGCGGCGTCGAGGCGCTCACCCTCCAGCCCGTCGGGCACCGGGAGGCTGCGCAGCTCACCCATGCCGCTCACCTCCCCGCTCCCCCGAGGACTCCGGCGACTCCGAGGACTCCGGGGAAGACCCGGCTGAGGCCGCGGCCTCGTCGCCGGCGCGCGAGCCGTCGAGCTGGTGGCCCCGCCAGGCGAGCAGCACGGCGAGGATGCCCCCGCAGACGATCGCGGAGTCGGCGACGTTGAAGACGGGGAAGTGCCCGGGGAAGGCCTCGATCCAGTCGACGACGTGCCCCTGGAGGGGGGCGGGGGCGCGGAAGAGGCGGTCGGTGAGGTTGCCGAGGGCGCCGCCGAGCAGCAGGCCGAGGGTGATCGCCCAGGGGACGCTGCGCAGCCGCCGGGCCGTCCGCAGGATCGCGATCACCACACCGAGGGCGATGACCGTGAAGATGATCGTCATTCCGGTGCCGATGCTGAACGCCGCGCCGGAGTTACGGATGACGCGAAGCTGGAGCAGGTCGCCGATCAGCCGGATCGGATCCTTGCCCTCGAGCTCCCGTACCACGATGGTCTTGCTGATCAGGTCGAGCACGTAGACGAGGACCGCGACGACCACGAGGCCGCCCATGCGCCGGGCGCGCGCGGACCCGGGGCCGCCGGGAGGGCGGCCCGAGGCGTCCGTCGGGGGAATCAGCGGCGCTCCTCCCGCTGCTTGCACGACACGCACAGCGTCGCCCTCGGGAACGCCTGAAGGCGTTCCTTGCCGATCGGCTTGTGGCACGATTCGCACACTCCGTAGGTTCCCGCGTCGATACGGACGATCGCCCGCTCGTTCTGCGCGATGAGGTCGCGCGCATTCAGGGTAAGGGCGATCTCACGTTCCCGCTCATAGGTCTTGGCGCCCGCGTCCGCCTGGTCGTCCCCGGCGCTGTCGCTGATGTCGCCCGAGGCGATCTGCGACTCGGACCTGGCGACCTCGGCGCTGAGCTCCTCGATCTCCCCGTGGAGGCGGTCGCGGACCGCGGCCAGTTCCCGGCCGGTCCATACGGCGTCGCCGCTCGTCTCGGTGGCGGTCTTGGCCGCCCGCGTCATGCCCGCCATGAAGGTCTCCTCGCCGCTCGACCAGATGAACAGTGCGGGAAGCATAGGTCGGCCATTTCGGAAGAACAAACGACGCGCCGACCGTTTACGCCATGCGTAACGTCGTGGCCCTTTCGGTCAATTCCTGGTCGTTGCCGAGGATCTCCACGACCTTATCCCTGCTTGTCGCTCCGGTTACCAGACGCACGTCGGAGCGGCGCACGCCGAACGCCTCGGCGACGGCCCGCAGCGCCGCCTCGGTGGCCCGGCCGTCGACCGCACGGGCGTTCACCTTCACCACAATGGCGCTCTCGCCGTAGGCGCCGCCGACGGACTCGCGCGCGGCGCCCGGCCGTACCCTGATCGCCAGCCTCATAAATGTGTCGGTCCTCTCCCTGGGGTGGGATATCGTTTTAGTTTGCAAGGCGTCGATGGGACGAGTACCTCCGTGCCCACCTCGCACGAGCGACCCGGGGACGGTGGAAGCCCGGGGCGAGAGCCGGAGGGAAGATCACCCCGGAGCCGCCGGAAGAACGGCCCAGACCGGCCCAGCGCCGGGCGGAGCCCAGTAGAACCGGCAGCGCAGACAAGAGTGGGCCTCTTTTCGGGAGATTCTCGGAAGGGGTCAAGGAGGGTGGTACCGCGGGGCTTCCTGGCCTCGTCCCTCCACGCCATGGAGAAATCAGCTCGCGTGGAGGTCCACCCCTACCATGTCTACGTCGTCGGCCCCGTCCTCACCGTCCTCACCGTACTTCAGGCCCCTGCCCCCGCAGGCCGACCTGCCGGCCTTCGAGGCCGAGGTGCTCGACCGCTGGCGTGACGGCAAGGTCTTCGAGCGCTCGCTGGAGCAGAACGCCGGCGGCCCGTCCTGGGTGTTCTTCGAGGGCCCGCCCACCGCCAACGGCATGCCCGGCGTCCACCACGTCGAGGCCCGCGTCTTCAAGGACGTCTTCCCCCGCTACAAGTCGATGCGCGGCTACCACGTCGCCCGCAAGGCCGGGTGGGACTGCCACGGCCTGCCCGTCGAGGTCGCCGTCGAGCGCGAGCTCGGCCTGTCCGGCAAGCCCGAGATCGAGGCGTACGGCATCGCCGAGTTCAACCGGCGCTGCCGCGAGTCGGTCGAGCGTCACGTCGACGCGTTCGAGGCGATGACCGAGCGCATGGGCTACTGGGTCGACATGTCCCAGGCGTACCGCACGATGGACCCGTCGTACGTCGAGGCCGTCTGGTGGTCGCTGAAGGTCATCTGGGACAAGGGCCTGCTGTTCCGCGACTTCCGGATCACCCCGTACTGCCCGCGCTGCGGCACCGGCCTGTCCGACCACGAGCTCGGCCAGCCCGGCGGGTACGAGACCGTCTCCAGCCCGTCGGTGTACGTCCGCATGCCGGTGACCGCGGGCCGCTTCGAGGGCGCCGACCTGCTCATCTGGACCACCACGCCCTGGACGCTGGTGTCCAACACCGCCGTGGCCGTCCACCCGGACGTGACCTACGTCGTGGCGTCCCGTGAGGGCGAGAAGCCGGTGATCGTCGCCGAGCCGCTGGTGGAGGCCGCCCTCGGCGAGGGCTGGACGGTCACCGAGCGCGTGCCCGGCACCGAGCTGGAGCACACGCCGTACTCCCGGCCGTTCGAGCTGGTCGACATCCCCGGCGCCCATTACGTCGTGCTCGCCGACTACGTCACGGTCGAGGACGGCACCGGGCTGGTCCACCAGGCCCCGGCGTTCGGCGCGGACGACATGACGACCTGCAAGCGGTACGGCCTGCCGGTGGTCAACCCGATCGGCCCGGACGGGCGCTTCCTGGCCACGGTCCCGCAGGTCGGCGGCAAGTTCTTCAAGGACGCCGACGAGGGCCTCACCGAGGATCTGCGCGCCCGGGGCCTGCTGTTCCGCGGCGCCCACTTCGACCACAGCTACCCGCACTGCTGGCGCTGCCACACGGCCCTGCTCTACTACGCCCTCCCGTCCTGGTACATCCGCACCACCGCGATCAAGGACCGGCTGCTCGCCGAGAACGAGCGCACGAACTGGTTCCCGGCCACGATCAAGGACGGCCGGTACGGCGAGTGGCTGCGCAACAACGTCGACTGGGCGCTTTCCCGGTCGCGGTACTGGGGCACGCCGCTGCCGCTGTGGGTCTGCACGGCCGACGAGTCGCACGTCACCTGCGTCGGGTCGCTGAAGGAGCTCGGCGAGCACGCCGGGCGCGACCTGTCGGCCCTGGACCCGCACCGCCCGTTCGTCGACGACGTCGCCTTCCCCTGCCCGGACTGCGGCGCCGAGGCCCGGCGGGTGCCGGACGTGATCGACGCCTGGTACGACTCGGGGTCCATGCCGTTCGCGCAGTGGGGGGCACCGCACGTCGACAAGGACGTCTTCGAGCAGTCCTACCCCGGCCAGTTCATCTGCGAGGCCCTGGACCAGACCCGCGGCTGGTTCTACTCGCTGATGGCCGTCGGCACGCTGGTGTTCGACCGGTCGTCCTACGAGAACGTGCTGTGCCTCGGCCTGATCCTCGCCGAGGACGGCCGCAAGATGAGCAAGCACCTCGGCAACGTCCTGGAGCCGATCCCGCTGATGGACCAGCACGGCGCCGACGCGCTGCGCTGGTTCATGGCGACCTCCGGCTCCCCGTGGTCGCCGCGCCGGGTCGGGCACGCCAGCCTGGAGGAGATCGTCAGGAAGGTCCTGCTGACCTACTGGAACACGACGTCCTTCTTCACCCTGTACGCGGGCGCAGAGTCCTGGTCGCCGTCCAAGGCGGCCGAGGCCCCGGCACCCGCCGACCGCCCGCTGATCGACCGGTGGGCGCTGTCGGAGCTCAACCGCGCCGTCGCCGACGTCACCGAGGCGCTGGAGGTCTTCGACACCGCCCGCGCCGGGCGGCTGCTCACCGACTACCTCGACGACCTGTCCAACTGGTACGTCCGCCGGTCGCGCCGCCGGTTCTGGTCCGGCGACACGGCGGCGTTCGCCACGCTGTACGAGTCGCTGGAGACGGTGACCCGGCTGCTCGCGCCCCTGGTGCCGTTCCTCACCGACTACCTGTGGGACGTGCTGCGCGCCCCCGACGCGCCCTCCTCTGTGCACCTGGCCACCTGGCCGGAGGTGGACGAGGCCCTGCTGGACCCGGCACTGTCGGAGCAGATGGCGCTGGTACGGCGGCTGGTCGAGCTCGGCAGGGCGGCCCGCGCGGGCAGCGGGGTCAAGACCCGCCAGCCGCTCGGGCGGGCCCTGGTGGGCAGCGCGCGCTGGGCGTCCCTGCCGGAGTCGCTGCGCGAGCTGATCGCCGACGAGCTCAACGTCCAGGCGCTGGAGGACCTGTCGGCGTTCTCGGCCGACCTGGTGTCGTTCACGGTCAAGCCCAACTTCCGGGCCCTCGGCAAGCGGTTCGGCAGCGGCACCAAGGACGTCGCGGCGGCCGTCACGGCGGCGGACCCGGCCGAGCTGGCCGCGCTGATCCGCGCCGGGCGGACGGCGACCGTCGTCGTGAACGGCGCGGAGGTCGAGCTCGGGGCGGACGACGTGATCGTCACCGAGCAGCCGAGGGCCGGGTGGGCCGTCGAGACCGGCGCCGCCGGGTCGGGCAGCGGCGAGACCGTGGCCCTGGACCTGACGGTCACCCCGGAGCTGTCGCGCGCCGGCCTCGTGCGGGACGTGATCCGCCTGGTCCAGGACGCCCGCAAGTCGAGCGGCCTGTCGATCACCGACCGCATCGACCTGTGGTGGACGGCCTCCGGCGACCTGGCCGAGGCCCTGCGCGCCGACGGCGGCAAGGTCGCCGACGAGGTCCTCGCGGTCAGCATGACCGAGGGCTCCCCCGCCCACGACGTGCCCGCCCACCACGACCAGGACCTCGCGCTCACCTTCCACCTCACCCGCGCCAGGCCCTGACCGCACACCCCGCCGTCCGGCGACCTCGCTCACCGGACGCGGGGCCGCCGCGATAGAGGCCCCGGAGCGTTCCGGGGCCTCTATCGCGGCGCGGTTCCTTCCGCGAGCCCGGCTTCTCCAAGGAGCGGCACCTGGAGCCGCAGGTCACCATCGGCCTGACGACTTGGCTCGACGGCCCGGGCTCAGGACTTGAGCTGGGGCTGCGGCTGGAGGACGGGCTCCAGCAGCGAATCCACCAGCCGGCGGAAGGCCCGCGCCGCGTCGAAGGACGGCGCGAGCAGCAGTTGGATGCGCAACCCGTCGACCGCACCGACGATGGTCGCCGCGATCTCGTCCTTGTCGACGTCGGCGGCCACCCGACCCTCCCGGATCCCGGCGTCCAGCGCCCGGCTCACGACGCGCCGCAGCCGCATCACCCGGGAGCGCATGTAGTCGTTGATCGGATGAGAGATGTCCAGGCTCTCGGCGAGCAGCACCGTGTACAGCCGGACCCAGCCCGGGTCGCTGAAGCGGCGCTCGATCAGCCGGACATAGCGTTCCAGGTTGTCGAAGCCGACGTCGGTCCGGCTGAGTTCGGCCATCTCGGCTCCATCCATGCCGACGCGTTCGCGGACCACGGCGAACAGCAGGGTCTCCTTGTTCGCGAAGTGATGCAGCAGCCCTGCCTTCGACAGCTCAGCGGCCTCGGCGATCGCGTCCACCGAGGTGCCGCGATACCCCCTGGTGGAGAAGAGCTCCGCGGCGGCGTCGAGGATCGCCTCGCGCATCCGCTCTCCCTTGGGGCTGTGACGGGTTCTCGTCATCGGGTCCAGTCCTTGATCAGCAACTGCCGGCGGGCACCGACTGTACCGCCGCGGGCAACGTCACGGCCGCGGAAGCGCTGTCCGGCATCCGGACAGATATTCCCCCAGTACAGGTAGGGAATATAGGTTATACTAGAACCGACCAATTGGTGGGTTTAAGCATCGTCCTCCACTCTCGCGTGAAAGGTTGGCCATGTCCGCTCCTGTCGGAGTGCGCTCACGACTCGTCCCCGTCCGGGCGGGGACCGCACCCGTGGTCCTGTTGCTCGGGATCCTGCTCATCGCCCTGGCCGGATGTGGCGGCAAGCCCGCCGCCGGCGCCGGCTCGGACTCGTCGCCGGCCACGATCACCGTCACCGACGAGCAGAAGCGTGAACTGACGCTGCCCGCCGACGTCAAGCGGGTGGTGTCGATCAACAGCTACAACACCGAGCTACTGATCGCACTCGGTGTCCGGGACAAGATCGTCGGCATCGACGACCGCAGCGTGTTCCGGGCCCCGTTCGGCCATTTCAGCAAGGACGACGTGGTCGGTGTCGACTTCGGCGCCTTCAACTACGAGAAGATCGTCGCCGCCAAACCGGACCTCGTCGTGGTCCCGCGGAACGGCGGCTGGGAGGAAGCCGCCACGAAGCTGGAATCCTTCCACATCCCGGTCCTGGTGCTGACGGTCTGGGATCCGACGATCTGGAACGACAACGTCCGACTCGTCAGCAAGATCTTCAACAAGCAGGAACAGGCCGACAAGATCATCAACTTCAGCGACAAGGTGCACGCGCTGGTCAAGGACCGGGTCAAGGGGCTGGACCGGGTGCCGGTCTACTACGAGGACTCCAAGGACTTCGCGAGCGCCGGCTCCAAGTCCGGCAAGACCGCGGCGATCACCGAGGGCGGTGGCCGCAACATCTTCGAGGACGTCGACACCAACGACGGCCTGGTGATCACCGTCGACCCCGCCGACGTGTTGGTCGCCGACCCGGACGTCATCCTGCGGGAGAACATCAGCCAGTTCCCGCCGGTCGAGCAGTCGACGCTGACCTCGACGCTGTCGGCGATGCTGCAGCGCAAGGGCTGGTCGAGCCTGAAGGCGGTCAAGTCCGGCCGGGTCACCGTCTACAACGCCGGACCGCTGGATGCCGCCGGGCGTACCTTCTCCTCGCTCTACTTCGGCAAATGGCTGCATCCGGACGCCTTCGCCGACGTCGACCCGGACAGCTACGTCGACCAGTGGGCCAAGGAGTTCCTCGGCAGTTCCTTCGACGGCTCGACCGGCTACTTCGCCGGCGCGGGGGACAAGTGACGACGCCGGCGACCGGCCCGGACGGACGCGGCGAGCTCCACCTCGCGCTGCTGATCGGCGGCGACTTCGGCGCCGGCGGCTGGCGCCGGCCGGGCAGCCGGGTCGAAGAGCTGTACGGGCTCGGGCTCTACCAGGAGCTGGCCCGGATCGCCGAGGACGCCCGATTCGACGCGATCTTCCGCGCCGACGGCCTGCATCTGGCCGGCGACATCAGAGTCCGGCCGTTCGCCCGCCCGGACTCCATCGTGCAGTTGTCCGCGTTGGCGGCGACCACGTCACACATCGGCCTGGTGGTCACCGCGTCGACCAGCTTCACCGAGCCGTACGGGCTGGCCCGCCAACTGGCGACCCTGGACCACATCAGCAACGGCCGGGTCGGTTGGAACATCGTCACCTCCAAGGGCGGGGAGCAGAATTTCGGCAAGACCTTCTCCTACGGCGACCAGCAGGACCGCTACCGGCGGGCCGACGAACACGTCCGCGTCGCGAAGTCGCTGTGGACCAGCTGGGACGAGGATGCGATCGTCATCGACCGCAGTCCGGGCGGTCTCTACGCCGACCGGGACCGGATCCGTCCGATCGACCACGACGGTGATCATTTCGCGGTCGCCGGCCCTCTGGTGGTGCCGCGGTCCCCGCAGACCTATCCGGTGCTGGCGCAGGCCGGGGCGTCGGACAGTGGCAAGGATTTCGCTGCCCGTCACGCGGAGCTCGTGTTCGTCGCGGCCACCGATCTCCGGGCCACGATCGACTACGCCGACGACCTTGAGGTCCGGCTCGGCCAGTACGGCCGCAGCCGGCACGACATCCGGATCCTGCCCGGGATCAAACCGATCCTTGGCAGCACCGAGGCGGAGGCCAGGCAGCGGTACCAGGAGCTCGCCGAGATCACCGACTGGGATTCGGCCCTGCGCCAGGTCGGGCACGAGCTCGGCCAGGTCGATCTGAGCGGTCTGCGCCGCGACCTGCCGATCCCGGCCGAGCGGTTCACGGTCGGCGTCAGTGAGCTCTTCTACCGGCAGAGCAGGCCGGAGCTGTTGCGCCGCTTCGCCCTGCAGGACGGTCACACCCTGGAGGATGTGGTCCGGGCGGTGCTGCTGGGCGCCGGGCACTACGCCTTCGTCGGGACACCCGAGCAGCTCGCCGACGAACTCGAACGCTGGTGGCGGTCGGGCGCGGCCGACGGTTTCAACATCATCCCGCCCGACATCGCCTCGGTCGCCGGATTCGCCGAGACCGTGGTGCCGCTGTTGCAGCAGCGGGGCATCTTCCGCCGCGACTACACCGCCACCACCCTGCGCGGCCATCTCGGTCTGAGGCTCGATGCCGATCGGGGCGATCGGGAGTGACGGACCGGCCGTTGTTCCTGACCGCCCGGATCAACCCGGCCGGCGGGCTACAGGCCCGCAGCATCGACGACGCACCGGCCGGAGCGGCGGAGCTGTTCTCGCCCGATCACTGGGTGGACCTCGCCGAGACGGCCCGCAGCGGCCGGTTCGCCGCCGTCTTCCTGGCCGACCAGCCACAACTGCGACTGGTCTCCGACCAGCTGCCCGAATACACCGTCGACCCGTTGCTGCTGGCCGCGGTGATCACCTCCCGGGTGCCGGAGATCTCGGTGGTGGTGACCGCCTCGGCGAACTACAACCAGCCCTACACCCTGGCCCGCCAGTTCGCCAGCGCCCATCTGCTCAGCGACGGACGGGTGGGCTGGAACGCGGTCGCCTCCCTGGATCCGGGCGT
The DNA here is from genome assembly GCF_040683095.1 of Sphaerisporangium sp. NPDC051017. Taxonomy (NCBI): domain Bacteria; kingdom Bacillati; phylum Actinomycetota; class Actinomycetes; order Streptosporangiales; family Streptosporangiaceae; genus Sphaerisporangium; species Sphaerisporangium sp. NPDC051017. The sequence continues at coordinate 95,956 of NZ_JBFBCI010000020.1, read as the reverse complement.
CGCGGCGAATTTCGGCGGTCCGGTCGTCGACCATGATCACCGGTACGAACGGGCCGCCGAATTCCTCGACCTGGTGCACCGGCTCTTCGGCAGCTGGCGGTATCCATGGCGGACCCGGGACGGATGGGGCGAGATCGACCCGGTCGACTGGCAGGGGCGGTACTTCGCCGTCGCCGGCCCGCTGAACGTGCCGCTGCCGCCGTACGGGCCGCCGGTCCAGGTGCAGGCCGGCGGTTCGCCCGCCGGGGTCGACCTGGCCGCGCGGTTCGCCGACGTCGTGTACGCGATCGCCCACGACCGCGGCTACGCGGCCGACTTCCGCGGCCGGCTCCGGGAGCTGGCCGCCCGGCACGGCCGGCGCGACGCCCCGCTGGTGGCACCGTTGATCAATCCCGTCGTCGTCGCCGACGAGGCGCAGCGGCAGCGGGCGACCGATGATCTGGTCCGGTCCGGTGGCCCGATCGAGGAGCAGGTTGCCCGGCTCGCCGACCGGCTCGGTCGCCGGCTGGACGGCCTGGACCTCGACGAGCCGATCGTGATCGACGACCTGGAGAGCCACCGACCGGGCCGGCCGGTGCCACAGGGTGTCGCGGCCAGCCTTCAGGACCTGGTCCGCCGACAACGGCCGACTCTCAAGGAGGCCCTGGCGGCGTCGACCACCGCACTGATCGACACCCCCGAACGGATCGCGGCGTACCTGATCGACTGGTGGCGGTCCGGGGCCGCCGACGGCTTCACGATCAACACCATCGCCGGGACCGACAATCTGCGCGACGTCGTCGAGCAGGTCGTCCCGCTGCTCCAGGACAAGGGCGTCTATCCGAGGGCATATCCGGACACGAATCTGAGAGCGAACCTGGGACTGGGATGAACATGACGACAGAGGCCGCGGTGATGACCGCGGAGGCCGCGGCGCCGACCCGCAGTCGGCGATCACGACGCCGGTACCTCCGGATCCGCGCCGCGTCGCTGATCGGGGTCACCGCCGCCACCGCCGTCCTGCTGGTCGCCTATGTCGCGGTCGGGTCGGGCGGGATCGCGATCACCGATGTCGCCCGCACCATCTGGATCGGCGGCACCGGGCGGATCATCCCCGCCGACTTCCAGCGGACCTATGACATCGTCGCCGGGCTCCGGCTTCCCCGGGTGCTGGTGGCGGCCGCCGCCGGCGCGGCCCTGTCGCTGGCCGGGGTGGTCATGCAGGCCATCCTGCGCAACCCGCTGGTGAGTCCGTTCACCCTCGGCGTGTCACCGGCGGCGGCCTTCGGGGCGGCGCTGGTGATCGTGCTCAGCGGCGGGGCCGGGAACGGGTTCCTGGCAACGGTGGCGGCCTTTGTCACCGCAGCGGCGGCAGCACTGGTCGTGCTCGGCCTGGCCCACACCAAGTCCTCCGGCCAGATCACCGCGACGGTGCTCCTGCTCGGCATCGCCCTCACCCAGCTCTTCGAGGCGGCCACCTCGGCGATGCAGTTCGTCGCCGACCAGAACACCCTGGCCGCGATCGTCCGGTGGACCTTCGGCTCGGTGAACGAGGCGACCTGGGGCGACTTCCAGGCGATCGGCATCGTCACCGTGCTGTCGGCGGTGATCATCATGATCAACGCCAAGCACCTGAACGCGATCGCCTTCGCCGGGGAGGACGCCGCCCGCAGCCTGGGCGCCAATGTCACCTTGATCCGCTTCGGGCTGATCGCGCTGAGCGTGCTGCTGGCAGCGGTGGTGGTCAGCCTCTGCGGGGTGATCGGCTTCGTCGGCCTGGTCGGACCGCACATCGCCCGGTTGATCATCGGACCGGACCATCGCCACCTGGTCCCGTTCTCGATCGTCACCGGTGCGTTGCTGCTGGCCACGGCCGACACGGTCGGGCGGATCGTGCTGGCGCCGATCGTGGTGCCGGTCGGGATCGTGATCGCCGTGGTCGGCGCGCCGCTGTTCATCTATCTGATCCTCTCCCGCAGGACGACCCGATGACCGAACTGACCGTCGACAAGATCAACTTCTTCCACGGCCGGAAACAGATCCTCACCGACATCAGCTTTACGTTGTCCGCCGGCGACTTCTGCGGACTGCTGGGACCGAACGGATCCGGCAAGTCGACGCTGACCAAGGTTCTGGCCCGGGTCCATCGGCCCCGGTCCGGGGACGTGCGCTACGACGACCGCAGCCTGCTCCGGCTACCACGCCGGGAATCCGCCCGGCTGGTGGCTTACGTGCCGCAGAGCGGTGGCGGCGAATTCGAGCTCACCGTCCGGGACACCGTGATGCTCGGCCGGAATCCGCGCATCCGGATCCGCCCGACCGCCGACGACTGGGACATCGTCGAGGACACCATCGACCAGCTCGGCCTAAGCGAATTCGCCGACCGTCAGGTGGGATCACTGTCCGGAGGACAGGCCCAGCGGGTGCTGATCGCCCGCGCCCTGGCCCAGCAGCCCAAGGTGCTGCTGCTGGACGAGCCGACCTCCGCCCTCGATCTGCGCTACCAGATCGAGACCCTGTCGCTGGTGAAGTCGATCATCGACCGGGACCGGATCATCTCGCTGATCGCCATCCACGACCTCACCCATGCCTCGTACTTCTGCAACCAGGTGCTGGTGCTCGAGGACGGCAGCATCGCGGTCGCCGGGTCACCACAAGAAGCGCTCTCGCCGGTCGACCTGTCCCGGATCTACGGCATCGAGGTGATCGCCGAACGGCGCCCGGCCCGGGTCGACGTCTTCCCCGCACTCTTCGAAACCCCAGGAGACTGACATGTCACAGACCCCATCCGCCTCACCACCCCCGTCCGCACTCGTCAGCGATCAATGGCTGGCCGATCATCTGAGCGACGATGCTCTTGTCGTGGTCGACGCCACCGTGCTGCACGAAACCGTCGACGGCGCACCACGCTGGGTCAGCGGCGCCGAGCGGTTCGTTCAGGGACACCTCCCCGGAGCTCGCTTCGCCGATCTGCTGAACGACTTCTCCGACCCGTCCGCGCCGCTGCCCCTGACCGCCCCGGCGCCGGAGCGGATCGCCGAGGCGGCGGCCCGGCTGGGCATCGACCGGGACACCACGGTGATCAGCTACGACAGCGACGGCAACCGCTGGGCCAGCCGGCTCTGGTGGTTGCTGCGCAACATCGGCCATCCGGACGTCAGGGTGCTGGACGGTGGCCTGGCGGTCTGGCAGCAGGCCGGACGGGAACTGCAGACCGGCGCGGCGGACTGGCAGCCGAAACCCGGCTACGGCCCGGTCACCCCACAAGACGTCTACCTCGACCGCGACCAGGTCAGCCGGATCAGCGCCGGGGATCGGGCCGGCACCCTGGTGCACGCGCTGGCCCGTCCGTCCTACACCGGCGAGAGCGGCGACTCGGCCCGCCGGGGACACATCCGCGGCGCGGTGAACGTCGGCTGGGAGTCACTGCTGGACGAGACCGGACGGTTGCGCCGCGGAGCCGATGCCCGGAACGTGCTCGGTCCCGCGCTCGATGCCGAGGAGCCGGTCGCCTACTGCGGCAGCGGGATCTCGGCGACGCTGGTGCTGCTGGCTCTGCACGAGGAAGGCGTCCCCGGCCGGCTGTACGACGGCTCGCTCACCGACTGGGCCGCGCACGGGCTGCCGCTGGTCACCGGTGACGATCCCCAGGGGCAGGAGGCCGCCGGACGATGAGCGATCACCCGCGGATGCTGCTCACCTTCAACATCGACACGATCGGCCATCACCACGCCGCCTGGCGCCATCCGGACACCGACCCGCGCAGGGCCAACGACTTCGAGTACTACGCGCACCTGGCCGTGCTGGCCGAGGACGCCGGCGTGCACTCGGTGTTCATCGCTGACGGGGTGTCGCACGACCCCGACAACACCCACGCCCCGGTGCTCGGGCTGGAACCGTTCACCCTCTTCAGCGCCATCGCGGCCCGGACCAGCCGGGTGGGCGTGATCCTGACCGTCTCGTCCAGTTTCAGCCACCCCTACACGGTGGCCCGGCAGTTCGCCTCGCTGGAGCACATCAGCCGGGGACGGTCCGGGATCAACATCGTCACCAGCACCGGCGACGCGGCCGCCCGGAACTACGGACTCGATCGTCTTCCTGACCACGGTGCTCGCTATCGCCGGGCCCACGAATTCGCCGACGTGATCACCGAGCTCTGGGATTCCTGGGACGACGACGCGCTCGAACTCGACGCCGGCGCCAACCGGTTCGTGCGGCCCGGTGCGGTGCGCCGTATCGACCACGTCGGCGAGAACTTCCGGGTCACCGGCCCGCTCAACTCCCCGCGCGGACCGCAGGGCCGCCCGGTCATCGTGCAGGCCGGGTCCTCCCAGGACGGCAGGGAATTCGCCTCCGGCCGGGCCGACGTCGTCTACACGATCAGCCAGTCCCTCGACGACGCCCAGGACTTCTACCGCGACATCAAGCAGCGGGCAGCAGCGGCCGGACGTGACCCGGACCGGGTCAAGGTGCTGTTGGGCATCCGGGTCCTGGTCGAGGACAGCGGCACCCGGGCCAGGGAGAAGGCAGCCGAGCTGCAGGACCTGCTGCCCTACGAGCAGAAGCTGGCCGGCATCTCCCGTATCCTGCAGACCGACCTCACCCGGCTGGCACGTGAGGAACCCGTCCCGCCGCTGCCGGAACCGACCGACCGGCACCAGTTCCAGACCCAACTGGTGATGATCAGGAAGCTGATCGACCGCGGTGAGGTGAAGACCATCGGCGACCTGATCGAACGGCTGGACGGCGGACAGGGGGTGTCCAGCATCACCGGCGACCCCGTCGAGGTGGCCGACCACTTCGAGGAGTGGTTCCGCGCCGGCACCGCCGACGGCTTCATCATCCTGCCCCAGATCACCCAGACCAGCGGGCCGAATTTCCTCAGGTCGGTGTTGCCCGAGCTGCGCCGGCGCGGACTGTTCGAGCAGTCCACCGGTGGCACCCTGAAACACCAGCTCGGCCTCGACGCCTGATCACAACCGGCCAAGATCACAACCGGCCGGAGAAGCCGGAGCGGTCCCGGCGGCTCCGGCCGGGCCGCTGCCAGAGGGCGACCGCGCGACAGCGACCAACCCGAGCGGGATCAACACCACCCCGATGATCTTGACCGGCGTGTTCGCCTTGCGCACCACCCGGCCCCTGCCCCTGGTGTCGGTGCGGTAGATCAGGTCGGGCCGCCCGTCCGGTGGACGGCCGTACGACAAGGCCGGGTTCCGCACGATCAATCCGCGCGTGGTCACCCCCGGAGGCGATAGAGCGCGTGCTTTCGTCCCAGCAGGTCGAAAGACAAGCGAACGCCGGTGATCCGCTCCATCAGGATGGACGCGTGGACGCGCCAGTCCTCCAGCAGCCCCCCTCCCGGGCCGCGGCCATCCTGAACGTCGGCGTATCTCTCGTGCAAGTGGCACAGGCCGGTGAGGTGCTTCTCGATGGGTGCCGTGTCGCCCCAGATGTCTTCTCCGTGGGAGAATCTGCACACGAGGCGCCCTTTGCGGGCGTAGTACAACCTGAACCGATACAGGGTCTCACTGCCTATCAGGCATACGGCCTCGCCGCCGGTGGAGAGCCGCTCAAGCGCCCCGAAAGCTCGATCGCCGGACAACTCCATCGCGAGGAACCAGGGCGGTTCCTCGGCCAACATCAGGAACCTTCCCAGCCTGCCCTCCTCAAGGTCCTCGTACGACTCATCGACCAGGTCTCTCAGATCGCTCACGGTGACGTCGAGCACGTCGACGTCGAGAGCTTGGACCACCTGGTCGGCCGAGGCCGCCTGGCACCAGGTCAGGCAGAGCTCTCCGAGGGAAGGGCTGCGCTCGATCAGCCCCCTGTAGTGCGTCTCGATCTCGGTGAGCAAGGTCAGGCCCCTTCCGTTGAGTGCATTCACCTCGCCCGCGCCACCGCCTGTGCGGCCCGGCACAAGCTTCCGAGGTCCTTTACAACGTAGATCTCAACGAGGGGGCCGGTCGCGGAGACCGGCCCCCTCGCCACGCGGCTACTTGGTCGTGCAGACGGTGCCGTTCAGGGTGAAGAGCGGGAGCACCTCGACCAGGCAGAAGACGCCTCCGGTCGCGGGGGCGAGCACCACTCCTCGCCAGGAAACGTCGATGCGGATGGTGCGGACGTTGGGGTCGAGCGCGCTTTCGAGCTTCTCCAGATGCAGGCCGGCATGGGTGTGATGCTCGAATTTCGCAATAGCGGCATCGACGATCGTGTGCCCCGCCGGGCTCACGCTCCAGTGGCGTGACGAGATGCGCGACAAGTTCGGCCTGGACTTCCGCATTGTGGACGCCCGGCTTCTCAAGGAGCTCCGGCGCTCTCGCGGCCTGTACGCCAACCCGTGGACGCACTTCCCCCGACTGATCGTCAGCGTCGACTGGCTCAAGCGGGAGCGCCCGCTGCGGCTGCTGCGCGACGTGCTGCCCGTCGCACCGAAGTACCCTCGCGCCTTCGACCTGCTCGTCGTGGACGAGGTGCACACCTGCGCGCCGGCGACGCGGGGGAAGTACGCCGTCGACTCCGACCGGACCGAGGCCATCAGGACCCTGGCTCCACACTGCGAGCACCGGCTCTTCCTGTCGGCCACCCCGCACAACGGGTACCAGAACTCCTGGACGGCGTTGCTCGAAATGCTGGACGACCAACGGTTCGCCCGGGGCGTGCCACCGAATCCGGAGCAACTCGCACGGGTCATGGTGCGTCGCCTGAAGCGGGAGTTACCCCCTAAATGGGATGGTTCGCCGCTTTTCCCAACTCGTGTCCTGCATTCGATTGAAGTGACGTATTCGGATGAGGAACGGGCCGCTCACCGCAAGCTCGCCCGGTACGCCCAGAGCCGCCGGGAGGTCGCTCACGGCAACGCGCAGAAGACCGCCGCCGACTTCGTGACGACCCTGCTCAAGAAGCGGCTCTTCTCCTCCCCCAAGGCCTTCGCCGAAACGGTGGAGAAGCACCTCGAAACCATGTCGGCGCGCGACCATGACGACGCCTTCCCGATCGAAGAGAGCACAGGTGGCCGGGTCCTGCGCCCGCTGATCGACCGGCTCGACGAGACCGCCGACGACGACGCCTCGTACCACGAGGCTGAACAGACCGCCCTCACGGCTGCCCGCCAGGTGCTGCCCCCGCTCACCGCGGAGGAGAGACGCCTCCTTGAGGACCTGCGCGCGTGGGCACGCGCCGCCCAGGACCGCCCGGACACCAAGTTCGAGGCGCTGCGCGCCTGGCTCGACCCGATCGTGCGTCCCGGCGGCAAGTGGAACGACGAGCGCGTCATCATCTTCACCGAGTACCGCGACACCCAGCGGTGGCTGTACGACCGGCTCCTCGGCGCCGGCTACCCGAAGGAGTGCCTCGCCCAGCTCTACGGCGGCATGGACGACAAGGAACGCGACCGGATCAAGAAGGTCTTCCGCGATTCCCCGGACCTCGACGCCATGCGCGTCCTGGTGGCCACGGACGCCGCCAGCGAGGGCATCAACCTCCAGGATCACTGCCACCGACTGCTCCACTTCGAGATCCCGTGGAATCCGAACCGGCTGGAGCAACGCAACGGCCGCGTCGACCGGCACGGCCAGCCCGCCCCGCAGGTCGACATCTTCCACTTCCTCCCGCACGGCTGGGACACCGCCCCAGAAGGATCCCTTGAGGACGAGCTGCAGTTCCTGCACGTGGCGGCCAGGAAGGTCGATCAGATCCGCGAGGACCTCGGCAGCGCGGGGCAGGTGATCACCGCCCAGGTCGAGCGGAAGATGCTCGGCAGGAACGCCGACTGGCGATCCGCCGACGTCGAGATCACCAGCCGGGTGGGCAAGGCCGAGCTCAAGATCCGCCGCGAGCTGGCCCGAGATCTGGAGAACCTCACCAATGCGCTGCACGGCAGCCGGACCAAGCTCAACCTGTCGCCGGAGACCGTCGAGCGGGTCGTCCGGACGGCGCTGCGCCTCGCGCACAACAAGGATCTAACCGAGGCCGAGCCGCCCAAGGGCCTGAACGCCCGCTGCTTCCGGCTGCCAAGCCTCCCCGGCGCCTGGGCGGCGGCCAGGAACGACGGTCTGCGCCATCCGGTCACCGGCGTGGAGCGGGTGGTCACCTTCGACCAGGAGGCCGCGGCCGAGCGCACCGACGTCGCGCTGCTCCACCTGGGCAACCAGCTCGTCCAGAGATGCCTTGAGCTGCTTCGCGCCGAGCTGTGGTCGGGCGTGGGCATCGGCGGCACGAAGCTCTCCAGAGTCACCGCCCGCGTGGTATCCGGCGACCTGCTGAGCACTCCGGCCGTGGCGGCGCACATGCGGGTCGTCGTCACCGGAGACGAGGGCACGCGCCTGCACGAACAGGTCATCGTGGCCGGCGGCACCCTGGTCGGAGGGAAGTTCACCCGGGCGCGGGCCGACGACCTGAACGACTGGCTCGGCGCCTCCACCACGGAGACGCCGGCGGCGCCGGTGCTGGACCGGCTGACCGCCATGTGGCCGGAACTGGCCGGCCGCCTCTCCTCCGCCCTTGAGGACCGGGCCAACCGCAGCAAGAACAGGATCGCCACCGACCTGGCGGAGCGCTGCGAAAAGGACGTCACGGCGATGGCGGCGGTACTGGAGGAGCTGAAACGCACCATCCGGGCGACGCTCGACGACTCCGGCTACTGGCAGCCCAGCCTGTTCGAGCTGGAAGAGGAGCGCAAGCAACTGCACAGGGACCGCGAAGCCCTCGAAGAACGCCTGGCCGCCATCCCGGAACAGCTCCGGGAGGAGACCGAGGCGATCCGCCGCCGATACGCCAACCCGGCCGTGCGCTGGTTCCCTGCCGCCGTGACCTTTCTCGTGCCCGCCGCGATCGCCAACCGAGGTATCTGATGCCCCCCCACCGCAGACCCCCCGTCCCCTCGGTCTCCGACCAGCACGCCGAATGGGTGGGCCTGCTCCGGCCCGACGGCCCGTTCATCGCCGTCCCCGTCCTGACCGAAGCGCTGCCCCAGGGCCTGGACACGATCCCTGGCCACACCCTGGCCCGGCTGCGCCAAGCCTGGGACGAGGTGCGGGCGGCGCCCGACGTGCTCAACCACGGCTGGCAGGAGCTGGTGCTGCGCGAGCTGCTCCGGCTGGCCGGGCCGGCGATCGCGGAAGGTGAGCGCCTGCCCGACGAGGTCCGGCCGTTCGGCCCGGACGACACCCGCGCGCGGCCGGACGCGGTGGCCTTCAGCCCGGACGGTTCCGCCGAGCGGATGCACATCTACCGCCGCCCCTGGAACGAGGCCCTCACCAAAGCGGGCAAGCGGCAGCGCTCCGCCGTCGAGGAGGCGACCGACCTGTGCCGCAGGCGCGGTATCCCGCTCGCGCTGCTCACGAACGGCCCCTTGTGGGTCCTCGTGCACGCCCGCGCCGGCGAGGCGCCCACCGTGGTCGTCTTCGACGCCGACCTGTGGCTGGAGGAACGCGACCTGCTGCGCGCCTTCGCCACGCTGCTGAGCGCGCAGCGTGTCCTCAAGCCGCCGCGGACTCCGGACGGCTCGCACTCCGACAGCCTCGCCGCGCTCTTCACGCGAAGCGCCGAAGCTCAGGCCGAGATCACGAACACGCTCGGCTCGCAGGTGCTGCGCGCCGTCGAGCTGCTCGTCGGCGAGCTCTCCCGGCTCGACCGCGAGTCCGGGCGCGCCCTGTTGGCCGACGTGACGCCTCGTGACGCCTACCGGGCCGCGCTATCGGTCATGATGCGCCTGGTCTTCCTGCTGTACGCCGAGGACCAGAAGCTGCTGCCCGTCGGATCTGAGCTGTACGCGCGGTCGTACTCCGTCGGCGGGCTGTACGACCTGCTGAACGACGACAGCACCCGGCACGGGAAGGTCCTCGGTGACCGGCGGGCCGCGGCGTGGCCGCGCCTGCTCGCCACCTTCGCGGCCGTGTACGGCGGCAGCGAGCACGACGAGATGCGCGTCCCTCCCTACGGCGGAACGCTGTTCGACCCGCACCGCTTCCCGTGGCTGCCGGACATGCGGGTGACCGACCTGGTCGTCCACGAGATCCTCGACGCGCTGCTGATGCTGCGCCGGCCGGGCAAGGGCGCCGAGCGGCTCAGCTACAAGGGACTGAACGTCGAGCAGATCGGCCACGTCTACGAGGGCCTGCTGGAGTTCTCCTGCGTACGTGTCGATGAACCGTACGTCGGGCTCTTCGGGAAGAAGGAGCCCGAGCTGCCGCTCGCCGCCGTGGAGCAGGCGTACGAGCGGGAACGCGACTTCGCCGCCTGGGTGCGCAAGACCTGCGACGCGTCGGCGACCCAGGTCCGCAAGGCACTCGCCGCCGACATCACGGACGTGGAAAACCTGGACACGGCGGTCGACAACGATCGGCATCTCGCCGAGCGCGCCGCGAAGTTCGCCGGACTCCTCCGGCGTGATCTCCGCAAGTGGCCGACCGTCTTCCCCGCCGGATCGCTGATCATCACCAAGGTCGACGACCGGCGCTCCACCGGCACCCACTACACGCCGCGCAAGCTGGCCGAGGAGATCGTCGAGCACACCCTCGCCCCTCTGTGCTACTCCCCCGGTCCCGCCGACGGAGCGGAGCAGGGGGTCTGGCGGGCCAGGCCGTGGAAGGCGCTGATCGAGCTCAAGGTGCTCGACCCCGCAATGGGGTCCGGGGCGTTCCTGGTGTCCGCGTGCCGCTACCTGGCCGACCGGGTGATCGAGGCGTGGGACCGGGACGGGCTGCCGGACGAGATCGTGGACGCGGTCGGCCCCGACGCCGACCGGGACGACCTGGTGCTCGAAGCCAGACGCCGGGTGGCCGCCTCGTCCATCTACGGCGTCGACCGCGACGAACAGGCCGTCGAGCTGGCCAAACTGTCGCTCTGGCTCGTCACCCTGGCCAAGGACAAGCCCTTCTCATTCCTGGACCACGCCCTCCGCTGTGGTGATTCCCTGATCGGGGTCGTCTCCGAGGACCAGCTCACCGCCTTCGACCTCGACCCGGTGGCGGGACGCGCCAAGAACTCCCGCCTGACCAACACCCTGGCCGACACCACGAAAGCCGTCCTGAAGCAGGTGGAAGGGCTCCGCAAGCAGATCGAGGCCGAGCCGATCCGAGACGCCGAACACGGTAAGGACCTCGCCCGCAAGCTGTCTCGAACGGAGAACCTCACCAGCCGCCTCCGCCTGGCCGCTGACGCAGTGGTCGCGGCGGCGCTGGCCGCTGCGGCCGACAAGAAGCAGAACCGCCGGCCGCACTGGGAGGCGCAAGAGGACCGGGACGAGTACGGCAGGCGCCTGGCCGAGTTGGCCGAGGATGTCGAAGCGTCGTTCGAGGTCCACACCACCGAAGACGGCGAGGAGGAGCCGACGCCCGCCGCCCGCGACGCCTCGCACCGCGTCCGGGAACTCACCACCGCCACGCTCACCGACCGGCGCCACCCGATCCGCCCGTTCCACTGGCTGCTCGAATTCCCCGAGGCGATGCGCCACGGCGGCTTCGACGCCGTCGTCGGCAATCCGCCATTTGTCGGCGGGCAAAAACTCACCGGCAGCGTCGGCGACGACTACCGCGAATACCTGGTGGAATGGCTCGCGCACGGCAAACGCGGCAGCGCGGACCTGTGCTCCTATTTCCTCCTTCGCAACCTGTCACTTACCACGGCGGGTCGCACGGGCATCATCGCCACGAATACGATCGCCCAGGGGGATACCCGCGAGGTCGGCCTTGATCGGGTACACGCGGACGGATGGGCCATCTATCGCGCGGTTAAGTCCCAGCCATGGATCGGAACGGCGTCGCTGGAAGTGTCCCTGCTTTGGGCCGGCCACACGGGCAGACAGGAGCGCCTCATCCTCGACGGGCGTGACGTGACCGCCATCACGCCATCCCTTGACGAGAAATCCGGCGTCACCGGCAACCCATTCCGACTGATCGCCAACGCCGATCATTCGTTCATCGGATCCTACGTGCTCGGCAAAGGCTTCATCCTCGAACCCGACGCAGCTCAGGCGCTAATCGACCGAGATCCGCGAAACAAGGACGTCCTCTTTCCATACCTGACCGGCGAAGACCTCAACCAGCGCTGGGATTCCTCGGCAAGTCGCTGGATCATCAACTTCCACGACTGGAGCATCGAGAAGTCTCAGGACTACCCTGAACCGTTCGCCATTGTAGAGCGCGAAGTCAAACCGATCCGTCTATTGAACAATCGAAAGACCTACCGCGACTACTGGTGGCAGTACGGCGAGAAGCGCCCGGCCATGCTCGACGCAATCACCGATCTAGATCAAGTTATTGCGATCGCACTGGTCAGCCGATTGGCTATGCCATCCCTTGTCACCGCTAAGCAAGTCCTCGCACATAAACTCTGCATATTTTCTACCGATCGACTATCAATATTATCTTTACCCTCTAGCGCTTTTCACTACCACTGGGCTTGGCGTCATTCATCCACCATGAAGGCAGACCTCAATTACTCTCCTTCAGACGTGTATGAGACCCTTCCCCAGCCCCATCCGACGGAGAAGATGCAACAGGTCGGCCATGAGCTAAACGTTTTTCGCACGACCGTAATGTCGAAGCGACGCATTGGATTGACTGCGCTATACAACCTATTCCACAACAAATCCGAGTCAGCGCCCGACATAAGTCAACTTCGGGAGATCCATGCCGAACTGGACAGAACCGTGCTGGAGGCATACGCGTTAGACGAGGATCGAGAGCCTGCCATACGAGCCTTTGAGGCTAAGATTCCCTCTGCTTCACTGCCGCCCTGGGGGGAGATCGAACTCGGACACGGGTTCCACGGGACTCGGCAGGGTACCCGATTCACGATCAGCCCGGCGGCCCAGGCCGTGGTCCTGGACAAGCTTCTGGCGCTCAACCACTACCGCCACCAGCAAGAAATGCGAGAGGGCATCCAGCGCCCCAAGAAAAAGTCGAGGCCCAAGAAGCCAGGCGCAAGCCGTATAAGTGCGCCCTCCGCAGGCGCGTCCGCTCCGCGCACAGTCGCCCAGAGTACGCAAACGGAGCCCGAGCTAAAGGAAGTCCTCGACGACGGCCTGTTCCCGCCAGAAGGTGCCCTGTTCTGAAATCAAGGAGCAAGAGGAAGAGCAGAGACCCTGACCTTCGGTTCCCTGCTCTTCCTATCGATCAGGCAGTCACCTCGAACTTGCCGGATTTCACGCCTCCGAGGAATGCGTGCCATCCGCCGGAGCCGAAGGCGAGCACAGCGCCACGGGGCTTTTTGCTGTCACGAACGGCGATTATGTCACCGACCACAGCTACCTCGACGCATGCGCCATTCCCGCCACTTCGGCTACTTTTGCGCCAGACGGCGCGGGACAGGTCGGGCATCACTGACATCCAGCACTTCCTCTCACTTCAGCTCCTGCGCGAGCACGGCAGCCACCAGGGCACGTGTGGCCGCTGGACTTGAGGAGACAGCCCGAAGATGTTCAAACACCAGATTGTACCGCTTTATGTCCGTTTCGCTCTCCAGAAATAGGTCATTGGTCATGCTTTCGAGGTAGACGATGTCGGCGTTTCCCCGCTCGAACTGCATGATGATGAAACTGCCGTGCATGCCGGGATGCGCGCCTCCGACGAACGGCACCACCTGAAGGGTGACGTTGGGCTGGTCGGCAGCGTCGTGAAGCCTTTGAAGCTGCGCGCGCATGACCTTGCCGCCGCCGACATGGCGATGGAGAACGGCCTCGTCGATGACCGCCCACAGATGCGGCGGCTCGTCCTTCACGAGCAGCGCCTGGCGCTGCATACGGGCTTCGAGACGTCCGTCCACCTCATCCCGACTCGCCATAGGCAGTGTTCCTCGGATGACGGCACGGGCGTAGTCCTCCGTCTGGAGTAGCCCCGGGACGAACAGCGACTCGAAGTTGAGAAGGCGTCGACCCTCCTGCTCGAAGCTGATGTAGGCAGCGTATTGATCGGGCAATTCCGGCTCGAACGTGTGCAGCCAGCCACGCTCGTTGGACTCCTTGAGCAGCGCGGCGAGTTCACCACGTTGCTGACCATCAACGTCGTACAAGTCGAGGAGAGCCTTGAGCGTGCGTGCTTGAGGACGAGCGCGGGCCGTCTCAAGGCGATAGAGCGTCGCCCCGTTGATGCCGGTGCGTTCGGTTACCTCCTCCCTGGTCAGGTCCGCAGCGGTGCGGAGTCTGCGCAGCTCGGAAGCCAAGCGCCGAAGCCGGACGGTCGGGGTGTGACCTCGGGGTGACATATGGGGGTCCTCTCTCTGATGCCGCGAACGCGAACGCCTACCTTGCTTTTCCCTTGACGCGAACGCACAGTAGTCATTAGATTACCCATCGTCGCGATACGGCGTGGCCGAACCCCGTACTTCAAGGGCATCAACTCGGCACCGCCCCCTCCTGTCCAAGATCTCTCCCGATTGGGGCAGCACCGTGAACACAACGCGCGTCCGGGCGATGGAGCCACCCCCGATGAGCCGCCTCGCGCTGGCGGCACTCCCCGGCTCGGTACGCACCGCCCGCCGGCACGTCCACGACCTCCTGCGAGCATGGGAGCTTCCCCACCTCATCGAGGCCGCTGAGCTGGTGGTATCCGAGCTGAGCACGAACGCCGTCAAGGCGACCGGCCTGTCCACCGACAGCCCGAGCTACGGCGAGCTGTCCAACGGCCTCAACGCCATCTGCATCAGCCTCCACCTCACCAGCGCACACGCCGTGATCGAGGTGTGGGACTCCAGCGACAAGCCCCCGCGACGCGAGGACGCCGACCCGGACGACGAGGGAGGGCGCGGCCTGCTGCTGGTCGAGGCCTTCGCCACCCGGTGGGGGTTCCGCCGTCCCCGGACCGGCGGCAAGGTCGTCTGGGCCGAGATCCAGGCGAGTTCGCGCTGATCGGCGTAGTGTCCGTGACCAGCTCCGGAGGTCGCCCCTTGAGACTTGACGCCGAGCTGTACCAGGTCGCCGACGCGCTCCAGCGCGACACCCCCGACTGGGTGATCATGTGGGCGCCCTGGCGGCGAAAGTTCTGCGCCTTCTCCCGCCGGCCCCTCGCGACGAACCTGATCGTCCAGGCGACGACACCGGAAAGGCTGCTCGCCCTCATTCGTCAGGTCGAGGACGAGATGAGGGACGCCTTGTGATTCGGCGCTTCCCTGTTCACAGTGACGGTCATGGGCTGGTTTCGAGAGACGACAGAGCGGTGGCTTCGCATTCTCACCATCACGGGCGATCGATCACTGTCGATGGAGGAGCGACCTCGCCTGATCTCCAAGGTGAACGGCCCGATCGATCTCAACCCCAGACTCCGCCCCTACCGGTTCGCCTGGCAGCGGGCCGTTGCCGCCGAGGCGCTGGACGCCTCCACCATCGCCGCACGCACCACGCTCAACCAGTATTTGCAGGCCTCCCTGCTGACCACCGGGCTCCTCATCGGTCGTCTTCAGCAGGTGACCGGTGAATCCCGCGAGCAGATCCTGCAGGGGCTGTCGATCAGCGTCGACCAGTTCCTCTCCGCGCACGAGGAGAACGAGAAGGACGAGGAGGACGACGGCGATCCTGGCGCCTGACGAACTCACGGTCGAGCCAGGAAGGTCCATCCGACCGATGGTCAGCCTCGGGCTGGACCCTTCCGGCGACGCGCGGACACGCGACGGTGCAGGATTTCGACCGACGCCGCACCCACCAGCATCGCGACGACGAACCGGCCCCACCGCTTCACGGATGCGCGAGGGAAGTCCGGCCCCGGCGCGGAAGGAAGCACGGGAGGCGGGTCGGCGCGGTGGTACTCCTCGTCGAGGATCTCGTGAAAGCGGCGCTCACGGCGGGTGGAGGTGCTGGTGATCCGGAGATCCCGCACGTTGTTCCAGTAGCGGCGACCCGCCGGTCCGGAGAACAGTACGTGGGCGATGGAGCGCAGATGCTCGTCGGTGATGGTGCGCAACTCGTACTCCATGGACCACTGCGAGACGATGAGGTTGACGTACATGTGCTCGCGTGGCCCGTCGTGGTCATCGGAGTCGAAGAACGGACCCCAGGCGTGCCGGTAGAGCGGGTCTTCCATCGCCATCTTCATCAGATCGGCGTGCAGCATTCGCAGCGCCTGCTCGCGGGTGGCCTTGGCCTCACGTGCCTGGAGGAACAGCGACACGGAGACGCCGATGAGGGCGAGGACGGATAGGAGCGCCGAGGCCGCGCCGTACGTCTGGCCGATGAAGCTGAGGCGTTCCCAGTCACCGGCCCGCCCATCCAGCCAGTTGAGCGCAAGCGGGGACAGTGCGACCAGTGTGGAGATCAGAGTGATCACGATCAGGAGCAGGACGGTGATGAGGGCGCCTCGGGGGAAGCCGCGTGCCAGTAACCGGGCGGAAAGGCTATTTTGCGGCACGGAACGAAATACCGTCCGATCAGGTCGCGACCGTCGGGGGTGGGAGAGGCGCGATCTCTCGCTCGAAATAGCTCAGTAGATTCTCGCCCTTGTCATACAGCTCCGCAAGTTGGGCACGGCAGGCGTCGAGCACGGACTGGTCGTCGATACGCCGGCCGCCGGCGAGGATTCCGGCGTCGTCGTACAGGACCTCGTACATGGTCAGCCCGCCCAGAATCACCACTTCCGGCAGTTCGGCGGCGCTTTCCAGGTGGGCCACGGATTCGACGGGAAGGACCCGGATCTTCTCACCGGCCTCCACCCGGATCTTCAGGATCTGCATCTCCCACTGCAGGTAGGGGGTCACCGGCTTGTCAACGATCCGCAGCCTGCGCAGGTCCTGGCCCGGGTCCGAATGGACGGTCGGGCGCATCTCTTCCACAAGAGCCAGCGCGCGTTCCCAGCCGCCTCCGATCATGGCGACCCAACTCGGGACGTCGGGCTCCTGGAAGCTTTGCGCGCGCTCCAGCTTCCACAACGTTCCGCCGCCGAGCCTGTCGAAGTAGGGCCAGAATTCGTCGAGATAGGCGGCGGCCCCCAGACGATGGCCAGGGACGCCACGGACCCGGTCAAGCATGAGGAATCTCCGGTTTTGCGGCGATGAGCATGTTATGAGGGATTACAACGATGCGCTCATCGGCGGCGACGGATACATCGCTGGGCAGGCGTCCTGTGTAGGAAACCGTCACATCGCGGCCGATGACGGCGAAGTCGCCATTGTCCAGTTCCCAGATGTCTGGACAGGATGGACTGCTGTTGGTGTTGCCCAGTTCTAGCGCCGATCTGCCGATACGGCGTTTGAACTCAGCCGAAGGGTTCGCTTCCCATGGCCGGACCATCGCGTCCTCCATTTGTCAGGGCGATGTCCGTAGTCTCCCACGCTCGATGATCACAGACAACGAACGCCGGGGCGACATCCGACTCGCAGGGTGCCGTCCAAAAGGCACTTTTCGGATGTTCGGCAACTCGATAGCAGCGAAAGGACGATCAACGGCTGAATCCACGACCAGCATCCAGCCGGTCTTGACCTCCCGCCCGCCTGGACTGCGAAATGTCGCCGACGCCCTTTAAGGTGATCCGGTGAGCGAAAAGACGGTGCTGGCGCCCCCCGACGCCGCGCGGATTCGTGACGAGTTGCAGGCCCTGGTCGTCAGAGATCTGTACGGTCCGGAGGACGACGAGGCCGAAGAGTTCACCGAGCGGCCCACCGAGCGCTATCTCCTCGGCAGGCTCGCCCCCGAGGGCACAGTGATCGAGCCCGACGACCAGGACGACTCGGCCGACATCGACGGCGCAGATGTGGGCGAAGCCGACGCCGAGCCGTCGGCCCCCAATATCCCGAGCCTCGCGCCGTCCTCGCTCGGCTGCACCGTCTACGTCACCGGGGATACCGGTGAGCTGCGCGTCGAGGCCGCCTGGTCACATCACGAACGGGTCGATGACTCCTCGGTGGACCGGCCGAGGCGCGTCTGGCGGCGCGTGCCCATGCACGGGTCCGGTCGCATCACGCTCAGCGAAGGCGAGCTGCCGCCCGTCGAGATCTGCGCCGAGCCGAGGGTGATGGTCCGGGGCAGGGCCCGTCGTCACGGCGGCGACTGGCTGGTGTCGCTGTTCCTGGTGAATGCCACCGCCAAGCCCAAGCGCCTGGCGGACGGCGCCTGGCTGTTCCAGGTGCGCATGCGGGTGTCGGCGAACGACGGCGGGCCGGTGTTCCTGCCCCGGCCCCCCTCGGTCAGCGGTGGGGATGCGGCCGACCGATCCGAGCAGCGGCGCCTGGCCATGGCCTATCGCGACCGCCTGGAGTTCGCCGTCGGGCACAGCACCGCCGTCACGGCGGAACCGTCCACGGCCGACCCCGCTCGTGCCGTCGCGGTGCGCACGGTCTCCGTCCCCGAGTACGAGCTAGCGGCCACCGACGTGCCGTCCGCGAAGACGGATCTCGACCTCCCGGAGCTGGCCGACCTCGAACTCGACATGGGAGAGCTGGCGGAGCTCCCCCTCGATCGCCTGGTCGCGGGGCTGGCTCCGCTGGTGGTCGGCTACCGCTCGTGGATCACTCGGCAGAAACTCAGGCTCGAAGACCCCGACGAGGGCCTCGCCGACTACCGCACAGCGCCGAAGGATACGATCGCGGCGGCGGTACGTGCCGCGGACCGGATCCAGGCGGGCATCGAACTGCTCGTTTCCGACGAACAGGCCCTCACGGCGTTCCGGTTCGCCAACCGTGCCATGCGGTTGCAGCGCCTGCGTTCCCTGGCGGCGGCCCTCCGCCAGAAGGATCAGAATCTCTTCATCGATGACGCGATCCGTCAGGTCGACCTGCCGGAGAACCGCCGCTGGCGGCCGTTCCAGCTCGCCTTCCTGCTCCTGAACCTGCCCTCGCTCGCCGACCCGGCCCATCCAGAGCGAGGTGAGGGTGAGACCGCCGTGGCGGACCTGCTGTGGTTCCCCACCGGTGGCGGCAAGACCGAGGCGTACCTTGGTCTGACGGCGTTCACGCTGGCCATCCGGCGGTGCGGTGAGCCGGTCGGGCACCATGACGCGACGGCCGGGGTCGCGGTGCTCATGCGCTACACCCTCCGCCTGCTGACCATCCAGCAGTTCCAGCGGGCCACCGCACTGATCTGTGCCTGCGAGACGCTCCGCCGCGAGGACGAGACGACGTGGGGCCACACCCCCTTCCGGATCGGCCTGTGGGTGGGCGCCCGGGTCACTCCGAACAGGACCGACGACGCGATCGACTGGCTCAAGCAGAAGAGGAACACCGGCAAGAGTTCCTTCGTCCGCGCGGTCGGATCTCCGCACCAGCTCACCGGCTGCCCCTGGTGCGGCGAGACGATCGACGGTGGCCGGGACATCGACGTCGACCCGATCACCCGCCGTACCACGATCCTGTGCTCCAACGTCTACTGTGACTTCAGCTCCGTGAACGGCGAAGACGGGCTGCCCGTCCTGGTGGTGGACGAGGAGATCTACCGGCTGCTGCCCGACGTCGTCATCGCCACGGTGGACAAGTTCGCCCAGCTGCCCTGGCGCGGGGAGACACAGGCCCTGTTCGGCAGGGTGAGCCGGCACTGCGCCCGGCACGGGTACCTGACCCCGGACACCATGGCGAACGACTGGGAGCTGTCCTCGGCCACCTCCAAACACCCGGCGAAGGGTCGCCACCCGGCCGCAGGCATCGAGAGGCTCGACAACCCGCTCCGGCCACCGGACCTGATCATCCAGGACGAGCTCCATCTCATCTCGGGTCCACTCGGCTCCCTCGTCGGGCTGTACGAGACCGCGGTCGACCGCCTCGCCGTCTGGGAACGGTCGCGTGGCAGGCGCGTGCGCCCCAAGGTCATCGCGTCCACGGCCACCGTCCGCAGGGCGCAGCAGCAGATCGGCGCGCTGTTCGACCGGCGCACCGAGATCTTCCCACCCCCCGGCCTCGACATCGCCGACAGTTTCTTCGCCCGCCAGCGGCCCACGGAGCCCCAGGTGGCGGGCTATCGGCCGGGCCGGCGGTACATCGGCATCTGCGCGCACGGAACACGGATCAAGTCCGCGTTGATCCGTGTGTACGTCGCCACGCTGGGCGCCGCGCAGAAGCTGCACGAGATGTACGGCGCGAATCCGGTCACCGATCCGTACATGACGTTGGTCGGCTATTTCAACAGCCTTCGCGACCTCGGCGGCATGCGCCGCATGGTGGAGGACGACGTGTCCACCAGGCTTTCCCGGGCCGACCAGCGCGGCCTCGCACGCCGGTACGACCCGGTCGTTAAGGAACTCACCTCACGGCTGTCGTCCGGCGACATCCCCGTTGTGCTCGACCACCTGAGCCAGGCGTTCTCCCCCAAGCGCGGCCAGGGCGAGCGCCGCCCGATCGACGTCCTGCTCGCCACCAACATGATCGCGGTCGGTGTGGACGTCTCCCGCCTGGGGTTGATGGTCGTCTCCAACCAGCCCAAGTCGACCGCCGAGTACATCCAGGCCACCAGCCGGGTCGGCCGGGCCGACCCTGGGCTGGTGTTCACCGTCTACAACTGGGCTCGTCCCAGAGACCTCTCCCATTACGAGACCTTCGAGCATTTCCACGCGACGATCTATCGGCACGTGGAGGCGCTGTCGGTCACGCCGTTCGCCGATCGCGCCGTGGACCGCGGGCTGACCGGAGTGCTCACGGCGCTGGTACGCAACCTGGAAGAGACGTACAACGGCAATCTCCAGGCCGGCCGATTCGACCGGAACAGCGAACTCGCCGACCACGTCGTGCGCTACCTCAAGCGCCGATCGGCCCTGGTGGCGAGCGACAACGCGGTCGGCGTCGAAGTGGAGAGACAGTTGGACGCGCGACTCGACCACTGGCATGCCCAGCGGCGGGTGCCGGGGCGCCGGCTCGCCTACAGCGGTAAGGTTCCCGGTCTGCCCGACGATGTCGCCGGCCTGCTACGCCGGCCGGAAGAGGGTCGATGGCGTCAGATGACCTGCCCGACCTCGTTACAGGACGTCTCCCCCGGCATACGCCTTCTGCTGATGCCCGGTGGCGACGATCTCGCCATCGTCGACGAACCACCGTTCACCGCCGCCGGCCCCGAGCAGGAAGAGTTGTCATGACAGGGCAGACGCTCCGTGTCGGTGAACTGCGCCCCAACCAGCTACTGCATACCTACGGCATCGGCGCCATCGCTGACATGCCGAACCTCTCTGTCATCGTCTGCGGACTCGACGACTGGGACCCCGCCAAAGCGGCGATCGTGCGGGAAGACCGACTGCTCACCGCGATCCGCGCCGAGCTGGGAGCGCAGGTCGAAGCGTTGCGCATGCCTCCTTACACCCCGGAGACCTCTGACCCGTTCGGCGAATGGACCAGGGTCGGGGTGCCCGTCTGGTTGTTCCCTCGCTGGTTGCGATGTTCCGACGTCCGATGCAATCGGCTGGCCCCCGTCGAAACCGGCCTGTTCGAGCTACTGAGCAACCCCTTCTCCCCCGACAAGATCCGATACGTGCACGGCTGCCGAGGGCATGGCGGCAACCGGCCGACGGCCGTCCCCGCCCGGTTCGTGCTCGCCTGTGGACGCGGACATCTCGACGACTTCCCCTGGCTGTACTACGCGCACAGTGGCGTCATCCCCGCACAGGGAGACCACACGCTCACGCTCAAAGAAGTCGGCACCACCGGTGACGCCGCGAGCCTCTGGGTGAACTGCTCGTGTGGCATCCCTCCCAAGTCCATGGCGCAGGCATTCGGCGAAGAAGCCCTCAAAAACCTCCCTGGGTGCCGAGGTCGCAACCCGCACCTGCGGTCGTTCGAAGGGTGCGGCCAGGAGACGCGCACTCTCGGGCTCGGTGCCACCAACAGCTGGTTCGCGATGCAACTGCGCGCGTTCACCCTGCCGCAGGCCGAGGCGGAGGTCGATCAGCGTGTGGCCGAGAACTGGGGGGTCCTGCGGATCCTGGTCTCCCTTCCCGAGCAGGCGGCCAAACAGATCATGGTCACTCAGGCATGCTGGCCCGACCTGGAGCCTTATGGCGTCGACGAGGTCTGGAAGTCCGTCCTCCGCCGCTCCGACCAGGATGGCCGGTCCCCGGACGTCGACGAGCTCGACCTGATGACCCCCGAATGGGAGGCGTTCACCACGGCCACCGCGGTCACACTCCCCCCGAGGAAGCCGACCTGCTCCAACTGCCTCCGGGCGTCCCGATCCTCATGCACACGCGCCTCACCTACGACCAGGACGACCGGCCGGTCCAATATGACCAGAACGCCATGCGAGCCGACCGTCACGTCATGGACTACGACCTGCCCGCCGAACTTTGACCATCCCCATCGCAACGCACGCGGTGCGGGCCGCCTGAACCTCAAGACGGCCCGCCCCGCGCGAGGGGGAAAGAGGGCGTCACCGGAGAGCGAATCCTGAGCACGCCCCTAAGATCATTCTCATGGCCGACACCCCGGCGCAGGGCCCGGCCTCGGTGTGCCGGTGGTCAGGCGGCTACCCGGTCGTGCAGACGGTGCCGTTGAGGGTGAAGACGGCTGGGAGGACGTTCGGGCCGTTGTAGTTGCCGACGTAGCCGAGCGTCGCCGTCGCGCCGGTGGGCAGGGGCGGGTTGGCGGGGTCGTTGACGATCTTGACGTCCGGGCCGGTCTGCGTCCAGACGCCGCCCCAGCCGCTGCCCAGGCTCTGCCATGGCCTGGGCCAGGCGAAGTTCAGGGTCCAGCCGGCGAGCGGCGCGCCGTTGTTGGTGACGGCGATCGCGCCGACGTACCCGTTGCCCCAGTCGTTCTGGTCGGTGAGCTTCACCGTGCAGGAGCTGGAGGCGGGCGTGCCGGTGGTGAACGTCAGCGGCGGGGAGGCCCAGGAGACGGCGCCGCCCGCGTCCCGGGCGATCACGTTGATCATGTAACGGGTGCCCGGCCTGAGGTTGCCGGCCGTGAGAGAGGTTCCGGCGGTCTCGCCGAGCTGCTCGCTGACGGCTCCGACCTGGCGGTGCACCTCGTACTTCACGATCGGACGCCGGCCGGGCGCGGCGGCGGGCCAGGAGACCGTGGCGGCCTTGTCCGTGACGTTCGAGGCGGCCGGCTGCCCGGGGGCGCCCGGCAGGCCGGTCTGGACGGAGGACGGGTGCACGACGACCGTGGTGAGCGACAGCGGCGGCAGCGTCTGGCTGGTGGCGCTGCCTGCGGCCGAGGTGGTGATGCTCGTCGCGCCGTTGGTGTGGCTCAGCACGGTCGGCGTCGCGGAGGCCGGGCTGAAGCCCGCGTAGCCGATCGTGACCGGGTAGGACGTCGTGGACGAGATGTTGATCAGCAGGACCGCCAGGTCGCCATCCAGACGGCGGGCGGCGTGCGCCACCACCTTCGGCTGGTCGGTGGCGGCGCGGACGAACTGGTCGCCGGGCCTCGCGAACCTGCTCATCATCTGCAGCGCGTAGTACGGCGCGAAGGGGGTGTTCAGCGGCGGCTCGCAGACCGAGCCGTCGGAGGTGCAGGCCGCGCTCGACAGCAGGCCGAAGTCGCCGTAGTCGGTGTGCCCCTCGACCTGGGTGACGGCGCCGATCCCATTGTGGACGTTCCACCAGTCGACCGTGAACACCCCGCCCGCCAGCAGCGTCGCGTAAGCGTCGGCGGCGGCGAGCGCGCCCGGCTGCGTGTTCGTGCCGTTGCTGCTCGAGCCGGTGTTGAACTCGGTCATCGCGATCCCGATGCGCTCGGACCCGGGCCCGGCGTACGCGGCGATCTGCTCGCGGGTGAGGTGGATCATGTCCTCGACGTGGCCGGTCCTGTCGAGGGCGCCCGGGTACCAGTGCAGGATCACGAAGTCGATCTTCGATCCGGCGGTGGACAGGACCACCTTGTTCCAGGTGCCGTCGTCGCCGCCGGCGACCAGCCCGTCCGGCCAGTTGGCGGTGGTGGTGAGCACCGCGCCGATCTTGATGGTCGGGTCGGCGGCCTTCATCGCGTCGGCGTAGGCGACGACCTCCCGCGCGTACTGGGCCGGGCTCTTGTCGGCGTGGTCGTCCGCCTCCCACGCCGAGCCGTAGTGGCCGTTGCCGTAGTTCTCGTTGCCGATCTCCCAGAGCTTGACCCCGTACCCCTTCACGACGTTGGCCTGGCGAACCCAGGCCGCGGCCTCCTCGGCGGAGCCGGTGCCGTAGTTCGCGGTCACCATCGGCTGGGCCCCGGCGCGACGCGCCCCGCGCATGAAGGTGTCGAAGTCGGTGCCGGGGGCGACGTAGCCGCCGGGAGCGGTGTGGTCGGCCCAGTGGTAGATGTCGGAGTAGGAGCCGCCCGGATAGGCGGCCTCCCGAAGGCCTCGCCCATCACAGCAGGGAGTGGGACGGCGAGCGCACCGGGACGGGCGGGATCCGCCGCAGGCACTCCTGGCCGGAGACGCGCCCCCGGCGGATGAACCGGGTCTCCAGGGAGATCACGCAGGCGGCGGCCCTGTCGTCCTGCTCGGCTACGTGACCGGCGCTCGGCACCTCCAGCAGCCGGGCGTGCCGGTACGGCCGGGCCGCGAGCACCCCCTCCTCCGTCGGGGTACCGGTGTCCAGCTCGCCGGACAGGACGAGCACCGGCACGTCCGGCAGCCGGTCGAGGCGGGGCAGGGGCCGCGCCCGTACGCCCGGCCACCCGATGCACAGGTCGCCGAGGTCGGCGATGCCGTCGATCCAGGCGGCGGGACGGAACGGGCGGAAGTCGCGGCGGTCCACGCGCGCGAGCGCCGCCTCGTACTGCCGGGCCCGAACGGCCAGGGACGCCCTCCGGTCCCACAGCACCGGGTTGTCGTTGCAGGAGACGGTGAGGAACATCGGCACGCTGAACGTGCCGCCGCCCGAGAAACCGCTGATCGGCCGCACCTGCTCGGCCAGCGCCACCAGCGGCCCCGCGTCCCCGTGAACGGCCTCGCGCAGGGCCGCGGGCAGGCGCCCGAACAGCTCGGCATGACCGGAGGCGAGCTTGTACACGGTGCCCGCGAGGGCGGTCTCGTCCAGCACGGCGCGGCGGCTCCCGTACCGCAGGGGGCGTTCGTCCAGGCGCTCGGCAACCACCGCCAGGTCGTCCAGCACGTCCCTTCCGTCGCACACGCCCCCCGAGCGGTCGCAGAGGAGGCGGACCGCCCTGCGCATGGCCCGCGCCGCCGGGCGGCCGAGCATGTCGACGCGGGTCGGGTAGGCGCTGGACAGGACGACCGAGCTGACGTGCCGCGGGTGCCGGGCCGCGTAGACGGTCATGAGCTGCGTGCCGTACGACTGGCCGAGCAGGTCGAGGCGGTCGATGCCGAGACGGGCGCGGACGTCGTCGATGTCGTCCGCGACGGCGGCCGTGGTGTAGTACGCGCGCCGGGGGCCGATCTCCCGGGCGCAGGCGGCGGCCGCCGCCACCGCGCGCGCCCGCGAGGCGTGCAGGTCGGATCCGCGCGCCGAGCGGCAGGTCAGCGGGTCCGACTCGCCGACGCCCCGGGGGTCCACCAGCAGCAGATCGTACGTGGCGAGCAGGTCACGGTACTTGCCCGCGTAGTCCCGGTGCCCGATCACCGCGAGGCCCGGCCCGCCGGGATTGGGAAGCAACGTCCCTTCCGCCGGACGAGACCGGTCCCGCCGGTAGACGAGCCGGAACGCCACACTCGTCGTCCCCGCCCCTGGATGCTCCCGATCCAACGGCACCCGCATCCGCCCGCACACCGCCCCGGCCGGGCAGTCCTGGCCGGCGTCAACGACGCGCGGGCCGTGACCGGCCCGGCCAGGGCCGAGGCGGTGAACGGGGGCGTTACGGGCTTGCGCGGCGTCGACAAGCCCGAGGCCGCGAACGGAGCTGTTGTGAACTTGGGCAGCGTGGACAGGCCCGAGGCCGCGAACAGAGGTGTTGCGGGCTTGAGCGGCACGGACAAGGCCGAGGTCGTGAACGTGGGCGGCGTGGGCTTGGGCGGGCGGCGTCGGCAGGATCACGACGCCGGCCACCAGCCCCACCAGAACGGCTCTCACTTCGCGCATACGCCGATCCTCCGCCGGGACGCGCCCCTCCCCCGCCCCGACGCCCGGACCCGTACGGCAAGAACGCACAATCAACGCCCACCCGTTACGTCCGGCGCCTGCGGCCGGCGGGGTGTCCGCCGGGCCGCAGGCGAATGGCGCTCAGGCCATTTCCGGGAAGTCCGTCTCCGTGGTCCCGATGCTCCGGGTGATCTCCGGGCGGGCGATCCGCAGGTAGGCGTACCAGGCCGCCGCGATGGCCACCACTCCGAAGAACGCCAGCACGACGGCGTCGAGCGGCCAGGTCGGCCACGGCACCACGTTGGCGTAGAACACGTAGGCCATGCCGACGACCGAGATCACCACGCACGGCCAGATGAGCGCGAGGCGGACGCCTTCACGACGCAGGAAGATCGGCGCGGCGACGGCCACGACGGCGTAGGCGATCATGTATCCGTAGGTGCCGAACGTGTCGACGTTGATCAGGATCTCGTTGCCGTCCACGCCTCCCGCGTACATCACCGCGGTGGTGAGCACGGCGAGCGGCGCGAACGCGAGGATCGCCCGGTGCGGCGTCTGCTGGGTGCGGTGGGTACGGCCGAACGAGCGAGGGAGGACGCCCTCCTTGCCCATCACGAACACGATGCGGCCGACCACTCCGCGCGGAGATGCGGATTCCCCAGACGGTGAACAGCGTGGCGAGACCGCCGATGACGACCGCGAGCAGCACGTTCCAGACGGTGCCCCGCGCCGGAAGCCCGATCCCGTCCAGGAAGGCGTTGAAGTGGACGACGGCACCGCTGAGCGAGCCGGACGCGATGCCCAGGCATCCGATGATCAGGGTGATCCCCGTGATGTACGCGCCGAAAGGTCCCGTGCCCTGGGCGGCGTAGTTGTAGAGGGAACCGGCCGAGGCGCGGCGCTTGGCGAACTGCGCGATGCAGTACCCGACCGCGAGGATCACGACGGTGGCGAGCGCGAACGACAGCCACGAGGCGTTGCCCGCGCCGGCGTAGATGGCCGCGACGGTGAAGGCGATCACCGCGCTGGGCGCGATGTTCGCGATGGCCTGGGCGACGACCTCGCCGCTGGACATCGCGCCCCGCTTGAGGCCATGGTCGTGGAGTTCGCCGGGGCGAGCGCTGGTCTGAGTCATGTTCGGGGGGCTCCTCAGGGGATCAGGAGGGTGCGGAGGGCTTCGCCACTGGCCAGCTCGTCCAGTGCGTTGGGGGCCTCGTCGAGGGACGCGCGGCGGCTGACGAGCTGGTCGAGCCGCAGTTGACCGTCCATGTACCGGTCGACGAGCGCGGGGATGTCCACGGCCGGCCGTACGCTGCCGTAGTTGGAGCCCAGGATCCGCTGGTCGGCCTCGGCCAGCACGAGCGGGTCGAAACGGGCCGCGGTGTCCTTGGGCGGCAGTCCGACCGCGACGGCCGCGCCGCCGAGGCCGAGCGGGCACGTCCCACTCACCCCGCCGGACGTGCAGGTCGGACCCGCAGACGCCCGCCGCGGCGATCCTGACCCGCACCTCCCCCGGTCCAGGGGCCGCGAGCTCGACCTCCTCGACGCGCACCGGCTGGTCGGCGGACTGGAACACTGCGGCACGCATGCGACTCCCTTGGGAAGTGGACGGCGCACGCCGGGGAACAGCGTCTGGTCACCCGGCGTTACGAATACGTCATGCATGGTAGGTTCGCCGTTTACCTGCGGATATATGGCGAAATGTCCATTCGTTCGCGGACGGGACGCCGAACTGCTACATGCCGCCACGGGGGCGGCGGGTGGCACGGTATAGCGGACCTCCCGGAAAGGAGCAGCGCATGCTGGAGACCGTGGCGGACGTCGCCCAGCGGTTCCGGCTGCCGCTGCGCACCGGGCCCGACGGCACCGACCGGCCGATCCGCTGGACGCACATCTCCGACCTGGCCGACCCCACCCCCTGGCTTCGCGGCGGCGAACTGCTCCTCTCGCTGGGACTCCAGCTGGATCCCGCCGACTCCGAACAGCTCGACCTGTACGTGCGGCGGCTGGCGGACGCCGGGATCGCCGCGCTGGCCTTCGGCACCGGGGCACGCCACGAAACCGTCCCCGCCGCGCTGGTGGACAGCGCGCGCAGGCACCACCTCCCCGTGCTCGAAATCCCCGGAAGCGTGGCCTTCCAGGACATCACGTACCAGCTCAACGCCGACCTCCTGCGCACAGGCACGGCTGAGTCCAGGCTGGTCGCCGAAAGCATCTCCGCGATGACCCAGGTGGCGCGCAGCGCGGGCGCCCAAGGCGTGATCACCACACTGGCCGGCCGCATCGACAGCTGGGCCGTGCTCATGGACCGGCACGGGGCGGTGCACGCCGCCGTCGGAGCCGCCCGGGTGCACATCGACGACGCGCGGGCGGCGGCACTCGGCCAGCGCTCCCGGATCCGGCACCCCGACCTCATCGTGCACGCCGTGGGCGACCCCGTGCATCCCCGCGCGCACCTCGTGGTCGCCGCCCGGCCCGACCGCAAGAGCCTCACCCGCGAGCTGGCCCAGCACGCCGCCGTCCTGCTCGACCTCGCCCTGCACCCGCTCAGCGGCGGCGACGTGTGGGGCCTGGCCCGCGCCGACGCGGTGGACGTCCTGCTCAGCGGCGACGCCGCGTCATCGAGCGGGTCGCGGGCCGGTGGAGCGTGCCGGCGGGCGACATCGCGGTGGCACTGCTGCGCTCCCGATCCCGCGCGGTGCCACTCGCCGAGTACGTCCTCGAATGGTGCGACGAGCTCGACCTGCCACCGCTGATCAGCGAGGAGTCCTCGGTGGTGACCGTACTCGTCCCGGCCGACGAGCTGCCCCGATGGAAGCGCCGGGTGAGCCACGCGGTGGAGCACGAGAGCGTGCCCGCCCGCTGCGGCCTCGGCTCACCTCAGCCGATCACCGGCTGCTCGCTCAGCCGCCAGCAGGCAGAGCAGGCGCTGGAGGTGGCGGTGGCCGACGCGTCGCCGATGATCGAGTTCTCCGCCCTCTCCACCAGCCGGCTCATCCTGCATCACCTGGACGCCGCGGCACGCGCCGCGCTCACCTCTCCGCTGCTTCCCTTGTTGCAGAACGACACGACCCGTGGCCTGCTCCGCTCCCTGCGGGTCTTCCTCAGCGAGAACGCCGGCTGGGAGACGGCCGCCTCACAGCTCGGCATCCACCGGCACACGTTGCGCCAGCGCATGGCCCGCGTCGAAGAGCTCACCGGTCTGTCGATCTCCAGCGCCGAGGACCGCGTCATCACCTGGCTCGCCCTCCAGGCCCTCCAGTCCGACCACGTCATCTGACTCCCCCGGTCCGGCGCACGAGCATCAGGTCCACGCTGTCGTCGAGCAGGGCGGTGATCGCGAGACGCCTGAGGTCATGTGGCGTTATCGGCCCAATCCGGCGGCGCGCCGGAGAACGGCTACTGTGTGAGCCGTCGCCGCGCCTCAGACAGCCGGCCATACGCCTCGGCTGTCTGATCTGGTGCGCGCCGGATCAGCGCGTCCAGGACCAGGTCGACCATGTGGGTCGAGGTGAGGGTCTCGCCGAGGTTCCCGGATGGCGAGAAGGGTGCCCAGAGCGAGACCTTGACCCTGCTGGCCAGGACGGGGCCGAGGGTGTCGGAGACGAGCACCACCGGGACGTCGAGCTCGGTGCACCGGTCGAGCAGCACCTCCATGTCACGGTGAAGACGTCCAGGTGCGATCAGTACCAATCCGTCGCCGGATCGCACCTGCAGCACGGCGTCCGCGAAGGAGAATCCGGTCCCACGCACCGAGCGCGCCACGACCCCGACTCGTCCGAGCCGCAGTGCGAGATAGTCGGCGACCGTTGCCGACGCCCCGATGCCGTAGGTGAGGACCGTTCGTGCGTCCTCGATCACGGCGACCGCCGCGTCCAGGTCCTGCGCGTCCAGGCGGCGGTGCAGCTCCTCGATGAGACGCGTGGCCGCGACGCGTGCGTCGTCGAGGCCACGTGCCGTGCCCGTCAGGCTCTCGATCTTGGCCTGCTCTGAGGAGGGGCGGAAGCGTGCGATGTCGCGCATGAGCGCCGCCTTGAGGTCGGTGAAGCCTTGGTAGCCCAAGGCTCGCGCCGTGCGGACGACGGTGGCGTCGCTGACCTCGACTTCCCGTGCGAGGGCGCCGGCTGATGCCGCCGCGGCGTCGAACGGGTTGGTGGCCAGGTATGTCGCGACGTGCCGCTCGGACGACCTGAGCGAGGTCAGGGCGGCGGACACGCGCTGGGCGACGCTCATGGTGCCGTCGGGGTCAAGCTCGGACCAGACGATCGCTTTCGGTTCAGGCATGGGTCAAGTCTCGTACCTGATGTGACCCTTGACGCACTCGAATCGCGCCGATACTCTCCCGATACTCCCCAGATGTTGCATTCACAACATCAAGTTGTAAGTGTAACATCGCCGCTTCGTTCGAGGCGGCGACATTGTCGCCGCAGTCGCCATCCTGCGACTCCGGCGCTGAAAAGAGGTACCCACGATGTTTTCTGTGGTCCGTCCTGCGTCACGCGCCGCCCTCGCCGCCGCGGCCGTGACGCTCACGCTAACGCTCACGGCCTGCAGCTCCGACTCGTCGATCAAAAGGTCCGAGTCCGGCGCCGACAGCGACTTCACGACCGTCGAGTACGCCGGCAAGGCCACCGGTCCCATCGACTCCTTCTCGTGGGCTCTCTACGCCGAGCCCTCCACCCTCGACTGGGTGCACAGCAACACGTACCCGCAGAACACCGTGCTCTCCAACGCGTGCGAGGGGCTGCTCCGGCTCAACCCGGACCTGAGCACCTCGCCGGCCCTGGCCGAGTCGGTCGAGCAGCCCGACGGCAAGACGTACGTGTACAAGATCCGCAGTGGCGTCAAGTTCCACGACGGCGCTCCGCTGACGGCCGCCGGCTACGTCGACTCCAAGGCGTACGTCGAGTCGAAGGGCGAGGGCTACGGCAGTCCGTCCGGGCTGGTCGACTGCACGGGCCCGTTCGAGCTCTCGTCGTGGGACCAGGGCTCGGCGATCACCCTCAGCGCCTACGACGGCTACTGGGACCACGACCTGACCCCGAAGGCGAAGCAGGTCGTCTTCAAGTTCTACGAGGACGCGTCCGCCCGCGTCACGGCTCTGCGCACCGGTGAGATCGACGGCAACTTCTTCATCACGCCGTCGGGCACCGAGACCCTCAAGGACACCGGCGCAGGGAAGCTCTACTACGGCAAGAACCCGACGGTCCGTTCGCTGATGACCTGGCACCTGGACGGCCCGCTCGCCGACCCGCGCATCCGTCAGGCGCTGAGCATGGCGATCGACCGTCAGAACGTCATCGAGGCCGCCTTCAACGGCGCCGCCACGCCGGCCAAGTCGCCGGTCTCGCCCGACGCGTACTCCTACGCCGAGAACGTCTACAAGGCGGCCTACGACGCCATGCCGCCGTCCGACCCCGACATCAAGGCCGCGAAGAAGCTCGTCGAGGAGGCGGGCGCGCCGTCGGAGCCGATCGTGGTCGCAAGCTCACCGGCCGACCCATCCTACAACCTGACCGCACTCGCGGTCCAGGCGGCGGGCCAGGCCATCGGACTCCACGTCGAGATCAAGACCCTGCCGATCCAACAGTACAACGGCCTGTTCAACGACAAGGAGGCACGCAAGGACATCGACCTCTACTCGACCACGTGGAACCTCGATATCCCTGACCCGCTGGAGTTCTTCGGCCTCTACGCCTACCCCGGGAAGTACAACAACTACAACGGGTTCGACGACCCGGAGTATGTGAAGACGGCGCAGCAAGCGATGGCCGCGACCGACGAGAACACCCGTGCGGAGCTGACCGTCCGACTGCAGAAGCAGTTCGTCGACCAGACGTTGTGGATCCCGCTCTTCAACGTGCCGGTCACGGTCTTCCAGAGCAACAAGATCGCCGGCACCCCGACCGGCATCTCCTACATGGCGGGCCCGTGGGCGGCCTACGTGGGCGCGGCCAAGTAGGCACAGCGTACCCAGAGGTCACCACCGAGTTTCCACGCGCCACATGAGAGAGGCGACCCGCTGATGCCCGTTCTGAGATGGACCATACCCAGGATCATCCAACTGGTCCTGACCTTGCTGGTCGCCTCTCTCGTGGTCTACGGAAGTGTCTTCCTGGTCCCCGGTGACCCGGCGACGCTTCTCGGTGGCGGAAAGGCGCTCTCGCCCGAGGCGCTCGCCGTCATCCGTGAGCGCTACGGGCTCGACGACGGGTTCCTCACGCAGTACTGGCACTGGCTGACAGGACTCTTCAGCGGCGACCTCGGCCAATCGGCGCAGTACCGGCAACCGGTGTCCGCGATCATCGAGTCGCGGGTGGCGACCACGGTGGAACTCGTGCTCCTCGCCGGCCTCCTGGTGGTCGTTCTGGGCATCGGAGCCGGCGCGATCGCCGCCCTGCGCGGCAAGCGCGTCGACGACGCGATCACCTTCGGAGTCACGATTCTCGCCGCCGTGCCGAGCTTCGTAGCCGCCATCGTCCTCATCTTCCTCTTCTCGGTACAGCTCGAGTGGTTGCCCTCCGGCGGCGACGGCGAGGGGTTCGTGGGCACGTTGTCTCATCTCCTGCTGCCCGCGATCGCACTCGCGGTCTCGTTCATGGCGGTCGTCGCCCGGATCTCACGCAGCGCGATGCGCAGGGAGATGGTCCGCGAGCACGTCGAACTGGCTCGGAGTAGGGGCCTGCCCAACGGTCTGGTCGTCCGGCGGCACATCCTGTGGAACGCGCTGCCCCCGATCTCGACGGTCGTGGCGATGGTCCTCGCCGGGCTGATCGGTGGGACGACGATCGTCGAGTCCGCGTTCGGCCTGCACGGACTGGGCTCGTTGCTCGTGAACTCCGTCCAGTCCAAGGACTTCCCGATCGTCCAGGCCGTCGTCCTGATGATGGTCGCCGCCTTCGTGGTCGCCAACACCCTGGCCGACCTGCTCGCACTGATCATCAACCCCAAGGCCCGGAAAGGCGCCGGACTGTGAACACCGCGATACTCCCTGGGAAGAAGGACCCGCCACGTCGCCGTCGGCCGTCGGACTCACCCTTCACGTGGGGGTTCTGGGTTGCGCTCGGCTTTATCGTCCTCGTTGTCCTCGCCGCCGCCACGGCGCGTTGGAGCGCACCGCACGACCCGCTCCAGCTCGATCTGCTGGACACGCTCGCGCCGCCGTCCGGTGCCCATCTCCTCGGCACCGACGAGGGGGGCCGCGACACCTTGTCTCGGCTGCTCTGGGGTGCTCAGACGGGTCTGTTCGGC
Source organism: Sphaerisporangium sp. NPDC051017 (assembly GCF_040683095.1). Taxonomy (NCBI): domain Bacteria; kingdom Bacillati; phylum Actinomycetota; class Actinomycetes; order Streptosporangiales; family Streptosporangiaceae; genus Sphaerisporangium; species Sphaerisporangium sp. NPDC051017. Next base: position 62,867 of record NZ_JBFBCI010000020.1, on the reverse strand, counting down.
CCGCTCGCCGTGGTCGCGATCTCGCTCGTGGCCGGAGTTCCGCTGGGACTCCTGGCAGCGGGCCGGGGTGGCATCGTCGACCTCGCGGTCTCGCGGATGACCGACCTGGTGTTGGCGTTCCCGGTGCTGCTCCTCTCGATCCTGGCCGTCGCGCTGTACGGCGCCGGCTTTCTCACCACGGTGGTCGCGCTGGGTGTGGCGTTCGTGCCCTCGGTCATCCGGCTCACCCGGTCTCTCGCCTCGACCGAGAAGAACCGGGAGTACATCAACGCCTACAGGTCCCTGGGTTTCGGACCACTGCGGATCTACGGGCTGCACATCCTGCCCAACATCCTCGGCGTCATCCTCGCCCACGCCGTCGTGCACTTCGGCTACGCGCTCACCGACCTGGCCGTCCTCTCGTTCCTCGGCTTCGGCGTCCAGGCGCCGGACTCCGACTGGGGGCTGATGGTGCACGAGGGGCAGCAGGCGTTGCTCCAGGGCTCGCCCTGGCAATCGATGATCTCCGGCGGCGTGATCGTCGCCACCGTCCTTGCTTTCAACGTCGTCGGGCTCAGGCTCGCGGACGCGGTCGGAAAGGAGGACCTGGTGTGACCGAGCCGCTGTTCGAGGTCGAAGACCTCACGATGACCCTTCGCGCCGGTCACGGCAAGACCATCCTGCGGTCCGTGTCCGTCGGCGCGTCCGCCGGCGAGGCGATCGGGCTGATCGGGGAGTCGGGTGCCGGCAAGTCGACGACCGCCCGCGCGCTTCTCGGTATGACGCCTCCCGAGGCGGCCGTCCACGGGACGGTCCGGGTGCTGGGAACCGACGTGCTCTCTCTACGGCGCTCGCGGCTCCAGCGCTTCCGCGCGGAGAACGTCGCCCTCATCGCCCAGGACCCTCGCGCGAGCGTGAACCCGATGCACGGCATCGAGGTCTTCCTGACAGAGGCCATGCGGGCCAACAGGAACCTGTCCAAGGCGGAGGCCCGGCGCCGAGCCGCGGCGGCTCTCGAGCAGGTCGGTCTCGACCCGGAGAAGGTGCTCCGCAGCTACCCTCACGAGGTATCCGGCGGCCTGCAGCGGGTCGTCATCGCCGCCGCCGTGGCCGTCGAGCCGCGTCTGCTGATCGCCGACGAGCCTTCGACCGCACTCGACGTCGCCTCGCAGGCGACCGTGATCTCGCTCCTGCGACGCGTCGCGCGACGCAGCGGCGCCGGACTTGTGCTCGTCACGCACAACATCGAGGTCGCGGCGTCCGTCTGCGACCGGCTCGTGGTGATGCGCGCCGGCTCGGTCGTCGAGACCGGGACGACCGACCAGGTCCTGCGCCGGCCGCTGGCCGAGTACACCCGAGCGCTGATCGAGGCGACGAGGGCGGTCAGCGGTGCGACCGACCGTGACGACTTCCCCGGGAACGCGACGGAGAGTGCCCATGCCTGAGCTGATGAAGGTCGAGGGCTTGCGGAAAACCTTCCCGCTACCTACGCCGGCTGCCGACGGCCGGCGATCTTTCGTCGCCGTCGACGGCGTCAGCTTCGCGGTGGCACGGCCCGGAAGGACGATCGCGATCGTCGGGGAGTCCGGTTCCGGGAAGAGCACGGTCGCCCGGATGCTCACCGGTCTGGAGCGACCCGACTCGGGGCGGATCCACTTCGAGGGCCGGCCCGTCGAGCCGTGGCGGAGACGTCGTGCGGACCGGTTCGAGTACGCGCGGCGTGTGCAGATGGTGTTCCAGGATCCCTACCTCTCGCTCGATCCGCGACTCACCCCCCGGCAATGCCTCGACGAGGTCCTGCGCGTTCACGGAACGGGATCGAAGCACGTCAGAAGCGACCGGGTGGCTGAGCTCGGTGAGTCCGTCGGGTTGCGTCCCGAACTGCTCGACTCGATGCCGCGACAGCTCTCGGGCGGTGAGCGTCAGCGTGTGGCGATAGCCCGGGCCCTGGCGGTGGAGCCGTCGCTGCTGATCCTGGACGAGGCGGTCTCCGCACTCGACGTCTCCACGCAGTGGCTGGTCCTCCAGCTGATCAACCGTCTGCGTCGTGAGCTCGATCTCTCCTATGTGTTCGTCACGCACGACCTCGGCGTCGCCCGCCTCATGGGCGCGCACGTCCTGGTGATGCGCCGGGGTCTCGTGGTCGAGGAGGGGCCGTCCGCCCAGGTCTTCGACAACCCACAGCACCCGTACACCCAGCTCTTGATCCGATCCATCCCAGGCGACGGGTGGAACCCCGACGCCGTACACCCCGAGGAAGTCACCCAGTGAACCACCCGCGTCCCGTGCCCGTCTTTCTGCACGACATCGACGCCGACTTCGAGATCCCGGTCTTCACGATCTCGTCGGCGTCGGCGTTCGAGCGCGGGGAGCAGTACGGCACCCAGGCGCGCGCGCAGATCGACGCCTCCATCGCGTGCTATTCGCGGCTGTTCTCCATCAGTCACGGTCTCGATTGGAGCGAGGTCGCGGAGCGCGCCCTCATCTGGGAGCCGATCGTCGGCAAGTACGACGCCGACATCGCCGACGAGATCCGCGGAATCGCCCACGGAGCCGGTCGCGAGCTCGGCGAGATCCTCGCTCTCAACGCGCGCGGCGAGATGGTCTACGCCCAGTTCCTGAAGGCGGAGGGCTGCACCTCGTTCGCACTTCTCGCCGACGGAAACGCATCGGGCCACGCCTTCGCCGGGCAGAACTGGGACTGGCGGATGCTGTCGAAGGACTCCCGCGTGATCCTGCGCATCGAGCAGCCTCCCAAGCCGACCATCACGATGGTGGTCGAGGCGGGACAGGTCGGCCGCCATGGCGCGAACTCGGCAGGGCTCGCGGTCTTCGCCAACGGACTGCCTGCGAAGGCGAGCGAGTTGGGGGTCCCACAGGCCCTCATCCGGCGCAAGGTCCTCGACCAGCACCGTTTCGACCGTGCCCTCGAGGTCGTGCTCGGAGCGGAGCAGCAGATTCCGGCGAACGTACTCATCGCCCACCGCGACTTCGCGATCGACGTCGAGACGACGCCGACGGAGCACCGCTGGGAGTATCCGCAGGATGGGGTGATCGCCCACGCGAACCACTTCGAGTACTTCCAAGGGGCCGAGTACCAGCCGCGGCTGGGGGCGGACTCGCTTTACCGCGGTTACCTGATGAGGCAATCCCTCAACCGGCTGCGCTCGGAGTCCGACGTCGGCGCCGTCCTGCGCGGTATCGGCACCGCCTTCGCCAACAAGTTCGGGCACCCCAACTCCATCGCTGCGCATCCCGACCCTGACGAGCCCGAGCACCTGCAGTGGGGCACGCTTTCGTCGTCGATCGTCGACCTGACGGAGGGGACGTGGTACATCACGGACGGTCCGGCGGACACGCGTGCGTACCGCCGCCTCGGCTGGAGCGTGTTCGATGAGCGCATCTGAGCAGAGGCCGCGTTGGCCGGAGGGAGCTCGCTGCGCCGTCATGCTGAGCTTCGATGTGGACGGTCCCGCGGTCTGGATCGATGATGACGAGGAGGCGTGGTCGCGCCCGCGCACCTTCTCCCTCGGCACGTACGGACCACTGCGCGGCCTGCCGCGCACGCTCGACCTCCTCGACGAGTACCAGGTCCCTTCCACATTCTTCGTCCCCGGATGGGTGTGCGAGAACTGGTCGAGCCAGGTGAAGCAGATCGTCGACGCGGGCCATGAGCTCGGCCACCACGGCTACCTCCACGAGCTCTACATCCGCCGCACCCTGGACGAGATGCGTGAGATCATCGCCCGCAGCCAGGAGGCGTTCGCCGCCGTAGGCGGCCGGCCCGCGGTCGGCTTCCGCGGGCCGAGCGGCGACTTTCCCGACGGCAGCCACGCCATGCTCATCGACCTCGGGTTCTCCTACTCGAGCTCGATGCGCGGCGACGACCGCCCGTACCGGTGGGTCATCGACGGCGTGACGACCGACCTGGTCGAGATTCCCGCGCAGTGGGAGCTCGACGACTTCCCGGCGTTCGGGTACAACGACCGGCCCGTCGTACCCGAGGGCGGGGACCGGATCGCGAGCCTGGGCGACGTGCTGGACAACTGGAAGCGCGAGTTCGACGGCTACTACCGCGACGGCCTCTGCTACACGGTGATGATGCACCCGCAGCTGATGGGCAAGCCGTCGCGGATCGAGCTCATTCGTGAGCTGATCGAGCACATCCGAGCACATGATGACGTCTGGTTCGCCACCGGGGAGCAGATCGCCGACTGGTGGACGAGGAGCGGGCAGTGAGCATTGAGGCGAGAAGCACGGCTCCGGCGTGGCCGGATGATGCCCGGGTCGCCGTCGTCGTCACGGTCGATCACGATGCCGAGTGGTTCTGGCTCCGGCTCGATGAGTCGGTGGCACGGCGCGCGAAGACCAGATCGTTGGGGGAGTACGGTCCCCGCCGCGGTGTCCCGCGACTGCTGGACGCCTTGCGGACGGCAGAGGTGCCGTCGACGTGGTTCGTGACCGGCATCGTCGCCGAACGGCACCGGGCGTCGGTCGAGGCGGTGGCCGAGGCCGGCCACGAGATCGGTTCGCGCGGCTATGAGCTGGAGTCGTTCCACCAGCTCTCCCGCGACCAGCAGGCCGACGCGCTCGACCGGGGAGGCGCGGTGCTGGAACGTGTCCTGGGCGCACGTCCGCGGGGATTCCGTGGGTACGACGAAGTCGCGCCGGACACTTTCGAGCTGCTCCTGGAGCGTGGTTACCGGTGGACCTCTCTGCTGCGTGGGGACGACCGGCCGAGCTTTCTCGGCGGCACCTTCGACGCGCAGCGGTCGTTGGTGGACGTGCCCGCGCACTGGGAGCTCGCCGACATGCCGAACTTCGCGTTCAACTTCGCGCCCGCGATGCCCGCCGGCCAGAGCAGGATCGCGCCGTACGCTCGCGTGCTCGACGACTGGAAGCGCGAGTTCGACGCCTATCACAGGCACGGCGGTCTCTATGTCCTGACCCTCGACCCGCAGTCGATCGGCAAGCCCGGGCGGATCAGCATCCTGAACGAGCTGCTCGCACACATCCGCGGGGCGGGATCGGTGTGGTTCGCCACCGCCGGCCAGGTCGCCGAGTACTGGCGCACGGTCGCGACGACCAACGACGTGGGCGAGGGCGAAGTGATCCGCCGGCGCACCTTCCCCGGCAACGAATGAAGGCGGCACGGTTGTCTTACACCATCGCCGTCATCGAGGGCGACGGCATCGGGCCCGAGCTGGTGCGCGCCGCCACTCGTGTCATGGACGCGGCAGCCGCCGCGACGGGGGTGGAACTCGCCTACGAGTCGGTCCGCGCCGGCGCGGACCGCTTCCGGGAGACCGGCAGTGCGGTCACGCCGGCGGACATGAACCGTCTGCGCGAGGCCGACGGGATCCTCAAAGGTCCCGTCGGCCTGCCCGACGTCCGACACCCGGACGGCGCGGCCGTCACCGGCCTGCTGCCCCGCGAGGACGGCGGCCCCGGCGCGGCCGGGGTCCGCCACAGCGACGCCACCGGCGCCGAGCACGAGGTGCGGGCGGGCGCGGTGGTGCTGGCCGCGGGCGGGTTCGAGGCCGACCCGGAGCGGCGGGAACGCCACCTCGGCGCGGGCTGGTCGCGGGCGATCGTGCGGGGCACGCCCGCCAACACCGGCGAGGTGCTGGACATGGCGCTGGCCGTGGGCGTGGCGCCGTACGGCGACTGGGGTTCCTGCCACAGCGTCGCCTGGGACGCCGGCGCTCCGCCCGGCGGCGGCGACCGGGAGCTGACCAACCAGTACACCCGGCAGAGCTATCCCATCGGGATCGTGGTCAACCGCGAGGGCAGGCGCTTCGTGGACGAGGGCGCCGACTTCCGCAACTACACCTACGCCCGGTACGGCGCGGAGATCCTGCGCCAGCCCGGCGGCGTGGCCTTCCAGATCTTCGACGCGGCCACTAGGCCGCTGCTGCGCACCGAGGAGTACGACAGCCGGCCCATCACCGGCGCGGAGGCGGCGAGCCTGCCGGAGCTGGCGCGGGCGCTCGGGGTGGACCCCGAGGGCCTGGTGACCACCGTGAGCGAGTTCAACGCGGCCATCGACACCGTTCGCCCGTTCGATCCGGCGGTCAAGGACGGCCGCGCCTCCCGCACCGACCCGCCGAAGTCCAACTGGGCGGTGGCGCTGGAGACCCCGCCCTACTACGGGTACGCGGTCTCGTGCGGCATCACCTTCACCTTCGGCGGGCTGCGCATCGACGACTCCGGCCGCGCTCTGGACAGGGCCGGAGGCCCGGTGCCCGGCCTGTACGCGGCGGGCGAGTTGGTCGGCGGCCTGTTCTCCGGCAACTACCCCGGCGGCACCGGTCTGACCGCGGGCGCGGTCTTCGGCCGCGCGGCCGGCGCCACGGCCGCGAAGGAGGCATGAGCGACTACGAGGTCTACGCCATCCGGTACGCCCGCCGCGAGGCTTCACCGGGGGCCTTCCGACGTGATGGCGGCTTTCGCCGTGACATGTGGTCGCGCCGCCTCCAGCCAATCAGCCGGAACCCGCCGCGAACAGCCCCATTCGCGTTACCGGATCGGCCCCCGCGTCCCGCTACCTACCGTCGTCGGCGCGACCCCGCCCGCTGCGGCAGGAAGGGGCGGCACCGGGTGGACCTCAGCCGCTCTGGCAGACCGAGCAGTGGGTGAGGCCCTTCGCCTTCGCGTCGGCCTCCGACAGCGTTTCCAGGCCGTCGGACTCGAAGCCCTTGACCAAGGCGCAGGCGGAGCTGTGGTAGCGGCGGGTGCCGGGGATCACCTTGACGGTGCGGGAGCGGACCGCGCCGGCGGGAGATCCGCTCTTCTCCCCGTCCGGCTTCTTGTCCGGCTTCTCGGCGTCGCCGGTCCGGGCGGCGGGGTCCTTGTCGGCCGCGCCACCATCCGATGCCTTGGCACCGCCCGCCTCGCCTGCGGAAGCTCCGGCGCCGGACGCCTTCGGCTCACCGCTCTTCTTGCCGTCGCCGGACCGCCCGGTGGCGGACTCGGCGTCCGCGGGCTTCCCGGCGGATTCCCCGGTCTCGCCGGGCGCCGGACGGGTCGCGCTCTTCGCCCCGCTATCGCCGCCGCCGACCGGACCGCCGGGCTTGCGCGATGTGCCGGACGGGGACGCGGCGACCACGACCACCGGGTCGTCGTCCTCGTCGTCCTGCGCGGGCTTCTTGGGCGCCTCGTCGCGCACGGGCGGCTTCGGGGAATCGGACGAACGCTTGGACTCACCCGCAGGGCGAGACGCCGAGGTGGACGGTTCCGGGCGCTTGAACGCCTCGAACGGCGTGGACGCCTCCGGGACCTCGGGCGCCTTGAAAGAGATCAGTGGCGGCTCGGCCGGCTTGGACGCGGCGGTGGCCGAGCCACCGGGACGGGCGGACGCGGCGGCGTCCTTGCCGGAGCCAGAGCCGGTGCTGGTGCCGGTGCGCAGGGGGGAGGCCGGGAGGGGCTGCACGGGGCGGGTCTCGTCGGAGCGGTAGCCGCTGGATCCGGGCTTCGCCGTGGTGTCCGGCCTGTCGGCACCCGCGGACCGGTCCTCGGGCCGCGGCTTGTCCGTAGGGGCGGACCGATCATCGGGGCGCGGTGTGTCCGTGCCCGCCGGCCCGTCCTGGGACCGCGGCTTCTCCGCCGGAGCATCGGCCGGAGACGGGCGGTCGGCGCGCGGGGAGGCACCCGGAGACGCCGGCCTGCCGGTGGTGGACGGGCTCGCGCCGGCGGGGCGAGGCTCGGCCGCGGACCGGGAGCCGGTGACGGAGGTCCGGGAGTCGGCGGCCCGGGAATCAGTCGCGGAGGACCGGGAGTCGGAGGCGGTGGTCCGGGAGTCGGAGGCGGAGGACGCGCGGCCGGCGGCCACTTCGGGGTGCGGCGTCCGCTCGGGCGTGGTGCCGAGCGTCTGGCCGGGTAGGACCGGCGGGGCTTGGCCGAGGGCCGGTTGGGGGCTCTGGCCGGGCACGGAGCGCGGGATCGGGCCGGTGGTGCGCGGAGCCTGGCCGAGCGCCGGATGGGCCGCGGTCTCGGCGGAGCCGGATGCGGAGGTGGGCTTGACGCCCTCGGGGAAGCAGGTGGTGCAGGCGGAGAAGCCCTCGTCCCGGGCCTCTTCATAGGTGAGTTCGTCGGTCTCGCGCCCGGCGAGCTGGCGGCAGCCGGGCAGGTGGAACCGCTTGCGTCCGGGGACGACCAGGACGATCGCGTCGGGGGCGAGCCCGCCTCCCGCGCCCGCGACGGCCGGGACGCCCGCCGGCACGGTCGCGGGGAACGTACGCGACGAGGGCGACGCTGACCCCGGGTGGGCCACGTGCGTGGCCGCCGGGTGCGTCAGGTGCGGCGCCGCCATCGGGCGCGCGACGGGGGTAGCGGCCCCTCGCGGCGGGGCCATGGGGGAGGCCACCGCCCCGGGATGGGCCATCATGCCACCGGCGACTCCGGCTCCGACCGGGGACATCGGCGGGGTAGCCGCCGGTACGCCACCGGAGGGGAAGAGCTCATGGCGTCGCAGCAGGGCCCCGATCATCAGGAAGACCGCGGACAGCACGCTGACCACGATCGACCACATGACCAGGACCGCTGTTCCGGTCACAACGCCCGCGACCAGGAGGCCGAAGGCGAGGACGACCAGAATGGCGCTGAGGTAGATCAAAGGTGCTCCCAGTCACGGGCCGGCGAACGCTGACCCGCTACTTTAACGGCGATCGTTGTGAGGGCCGTCCACGCCCTGGAAGGCGCCGGAGTGCTGTGCGGGCTCGGGGCCGAACGGGTTGTTCTGGCCGCCGGGGATCTGCGGCTGGCCGCCAGGGGCGACGGCGTGGGACATCGGGGGGGACATCGGGGGGGACATGGCGGGGGCGCCGCCCACCTGCGCGCCGACGATGGGGAACGCGCCGCTGGCCTCGGCCGAGACGTTGAGCTCGGCGAGCTGGTTCTCCAGGTAGAGCTTCAGCCTGCTGCGGTACTCGCGCTCGAAGCTGCGCAGCTCGTCGACCTTGCGCTCGAGCTCGTCGCGGGTCTGCACCAGCGAGCCCATGGCCTGGCGGTGGCGCTCCTGGGCGTCGCGCTCCAGCGTCTCGGCGCGGGCGCGCGCGTCGCCGATGATCTGCTCGGCCTGGCGGCGGGCCTTGCCGAGGATCTCGTCGGCCTCGCGGCGGGCGCGGGTGACGGTCTCGTCCGCCTCGCGGCGGGCGTCGGCGATGGCCTGGTCGGCGGTCTGCTGCGCGAGGGCGAGCACGCGGGCCGCGGTGTCCATGTTGTCCTCGGCGGGGGGCATCCCCATGCCGACGGGCACCGGCTCGGGCCTGATCGGCTCGGGCGCCTTCATGGGCTCCGGCTGCGGCGGCATCATCATCTCGGGCTTCGGCTCGGCCACGGGGGCCGGCGCCATGCTCATGCCCATGCCCCCCGGCACCTTGCCCCGCAGGCACTCGGTGAGCTTCGCGCGAAGCTCCTCGTTCTCCTGGATGAGGCGGTCGAGCTCGGCCTCGACCTCGTCGAGGAAGGCGTCGACTTCCTCCTCGTCGTACCCGGGCCTGAGCCGGGTCGTACTGAACTGCTTGTTCCGCACATCAGCGGGCGTCAGCGGCATTTCGGTCTCCTTGGCGCGCTCGGAGTCTGTCCGGAGGACGGTACCCGATCAAAGCGCGGACACGATTTGGATCATGACCAAGACCACAATGAACAGCACTGTGAAGCTTAGGTCAAAGGCCACCGTACCCAACCGGAGGGGCGGAATGAAACGGCGGAGGAACTTGAGAGGCGGATCGGTGGCCGTGTAGATGGCCTCCGCGAGCACCAGGACGACACCGCGCGGGTGCCAGGAACGGGCGAACGCCTGAACCGTCTCGAAGATCATTCTGCCGATGAGCAGCACGAGATAGATCGACAGGACCGCGACCACGATCTCTTTAACGACTCCCACGGTCGCGCCCTGCCTCCGTTCCGCACTGCCCGCCTCGGTCGGGGTGGGCCTCTTGGGCCAAGCCGGTCGTGCTGGCCGCGTACGGCCGTGAACTGTCCATGGTGGAACTCTAGCTCTGGTTGAAGAACCCGCGTTCCGCGATTCGGGCCTTGTCCTCGGCGGTCACCTCGACATTGGCTGGGGACAACAGGAACACCTTGTTGGTAACACGTTCAATGCTTCCATGTAGGCCAAAGACCAGACCTGCCGCGAAATCAACAAGCCGCTTCGCGTCGCTGTCGACCATTTCGGTCAAGTTCATGATGACGGGAGTGCCCTCGCGGAAGTGCTCGCCGATCGTGCGCGCCTCGTTGTACGTACGCGGGTGAAGGGTGGTGATCCGCGCCAGATCGGTCGTACGCCTCTCGGCGACCGCGGCCCCCGCCCTGGGTGCCGGGACCGGCGCCTCGACCTCCTCCGGGCCGTCTTGGGGCGTTCCAAGGCCGCGCTCGTCGCCCCGCCGCCGGTCGACGTAGTCGTCGGGATAATCGTCGTCCTCGGCGTAGTTACCATAATCCGGGTAGCGGTCGTCCTCCACGAGACCGAGGTAGACCGCCATCTTGCGCATCGCGCCGGCCATCGCTACGTCGTCCTCCTGCTCATGGTCGCCGTACCCAGCAACCTAAGGCACCGCTGTCGACCTCTGCTCGGATAGATGGACATCAAGGTCCACTCGGGGGGACATTACCTGACGAAGGGCTTCCGGCGACCGAGCAACGCCGTACCGACACGCACGTGTGTCGCTCCGTGTGCGATCGCCTCCGCCAGGTCGGCGCTCATGCCGGCCGAAATGACCGCGGCGCCCGGATGGTCGCCTCTCAGGGCGGACGAAAGCTCCCGCAGCCGCGCGAAGGCGGGGCCCGGCTCGGCGCCGAGCGGGGCGACGGCCATGACCCCACCGAGGACGAGCCCGGGCGCCTCCGCGATCGCCTCCGCCAGCGCCGGAAGGCCCGCCGAGACGACCCCTCCCCTGGCCGGGTCGTCGTCGAGCGCGACCTGGACCAGGCAGACCACCTCGCGCCCGGCCCTGACGGCCTCCCGGGAGAGCGCCTCGGCCAGGCGCGGCCGGTCCACCGAGTGGACCACGTCGGCGTAGGAGACCACGGACCTGGCCTTGTTGGTCTGAAGCTGGCCGACGAAGTGCCAGGTCAGCGGCAGCCCGGAGCATTCGGCCGCCTTGGGCGCGGCCTCCTGGTCGCGGTTCTCGCCGACGTCGCGCACGCCGAGCTCGGTGAGAATGGTCACATCGGAGGCGGGGTAGGTCTTGGTGACCGCCACGAGCGTGATCTCGCGGCGAGCGCGGCCGGCCGCCTCGCAGGCGGCGGTGATCCGGCGCTCGACCTCGGCGAGGCCCGCCGCGATCTCGTCGCGTCGCGTCTTCAGGGTGTCGTTCACGTGGGGGTCCGCGTCACTTCGGGCCTTCGGCGGCGTACAGGTGGTCGGGATCAGCGTACGGGCCCGGCACGCGGCGCTCCCAGGCGCCCTCGGACGGCCCCGCGACCGCCGCCCGCGCGGCCGGCACGCGCCGGCGCCCCCGTACGGGGCGGGCGCGTGCCGCCGTTCACTTGAGGAAGTCGGGAACGTCCAGCTCTTCCTCCTGCTCCTCGAAGACCACCGGACGGCGCCGGCCGGGCTCGGAGACGCGGGAGGTGATGGGCGTGGGCAACTCGGGCGCCGGCCTCGGGATCGACACCGGCCCCTGCTGCTCGGCCTGCGGCTGCGCCTCGGCCACGGTCTCCCGGACGAACGGGGTCACCAGAGAGGGCGCGGGCTCGGGGGCCGGAGCGGGCTCGGGCACGGGCGCGACCGGCACCGGGGCGGGCTGGTGCTGCTGGTGCGCCGGGTGGGCGACCGGCGCGGGCTGGACGTGCGACGTGGGCGCGGGGTGCGCGGCCGGCAGGGGACGGATCGGCGCGGGACGCTCGGCCCGGGGCTGCTCGGCCCGCTGCGCCGGCGGAGGCGGTGTGGCGGCGCGCCCGGCCGGGGCCGGGGCGGGCGACACGGGCGCGGCCGGGCGCGAGGGCGTCTGGGTGCGGGCCATGGGCTGGGCGGCCGGCTTCTCCGGGACCGGTTCGTCGAACCCGGCGGCGATCACCGTCACGCGGACCTCGTCGCCGAGCGCGTCGTCGATCACCGTGCCGAAGATGATGTTGGCGTCCATCGCCGCGGCGTTGGACACGAGCTGGGCCGCCTCGTTGATCTCGAACAGGCCGAGGTCGGACCCGCCGGCGATCGAGAGCAGCACGCCGTGCGCGCCGTCGATGCTGGCCTCCAGCAGGGGGCTGGAGACGGCCATCTCGGCCGCGGCCACCGACCGGTCGTCGCCGCGGGCGTGGCCGATGCCCATGAGCGCCGAACCGGCGCCGGACATGACCGACTTCACGTCCGCGAAGTCCAGGTTGATCAGGCCGGGGGTGGTGATCAGGTCGGTGATGCCCTGGACACCGGACAGCAGGACCTGGTCGGCCGCCTTGAACGCGTCCAGCACGCTGACCTGGCGGTCGGAGATCGACAGCAGGCGGTCGTTAGGGATGACGATCAGGGTGTCGACCTCGTCGCGCAGGGTCTCGATGCCGGCCTCGGCCTGCATCGCCCGGCGCCGTCCCTCGAAGCTGAAGGGACGGGTCACCACGCCGATGGTGAGGGCCCCGAGGGAGCGGGCGATGTTCGCCACCACGGGCGCGCCGCCGGTGCCGGTGCCGCCGCCCTCGCCCGCCGTGACGAAGACCATGTCGGCCCCCTTGAGGACCTCCTCGATCTCCTCACGGTGGTCCTCGGCGGCCTTGCGGCCGACCTCGGGGTTGGCCCCCGCGCCGAGGCCGCGGGTGAGCTCGCGCCCCACGTCCAGCTTGACGTCGGCGTCACTCATCAGCAGCGCCTGGGCGTCGGTGTTGATGGCGATGAACTCGACGCCCTTGAGACCCTCCTCGATCATCCGGTTCACGGCGTTCACTCCGCCGCCGCCGATGCCGACGACCTTGATGACCGCGAGGTAGTTCTGCGGTGCTGCCACGACGAGGGGCCTTTCCGCTCGTTTACTTGCATTACGTGAGGCCCGAATCGGTGCCGGACCTTCTTGTTAACTCTCACCCTCAAGTTGAGATTTAGAGTTATGTCAACCTGAGGAATGATACGGACAGTAGGGTTGCCCGTCCCCCAGGGTCAACTCACCGCGCCGCAAGCTCGCCCGGCGTGTTGCCGCCTGTCCCTTTCGCTCCTGCCGGTCCCCACCCGGCGGCAGGACATTTCACTTCACCGTCACGACGTCCGGAGAACTCACGTCATAACGGTCGGCGGGGCGTCGCAGCAGCGTGAGCGCGATGCGCGCCTTGTCGCGGGTGCGCTCCGCCCCACCCCACATGATCGTACGGCCGTCGGACAACCGGAGCGAAACATCGTCGGCGGATGTCGCGCGGACCGTCTGGACCATGCGCCCCAGATCGCCCGGAAGACCGGCGACGATCTTGAGCCCCGCCATGGTGGCCGGGTCGTCCGCGGCGAAGCGGTCGACGCTCAGCGTGGGCAGCCCGAGCGGTGCGATCCGCCCGGTCTCGATGACCACCCCGTGCCGGTCGACCACCGCCGACGCGCCGCCCTGGAGGACGACCGCCACCGGCCTGCGCTCGGCCACCCGGACCACCAGCGTGTCCGGCCAGTTGCGCTCGACGCTCACCGATTCGACCCACCGCAGCGCGGCGATCCGGCCCCGGACCGCGTCCAGGTCGACCGTGGCCATCGGCAGGCGGTCGGGCACCGCGGCGGCCCGGCGAACCTCCTCGTCGGAGACCGCCGTGTTGCCGGAGACCGCGATGTGGCGCACACCGAGGACGGGCGAGAAGAACACCAGCCACGCCGCCGCCCCCACCACCCCGCACGCGAGCAGGACGGCGAAGGCCGTGCGCCAGGCCCGGCGGCTCACCGCGCGGCGAGCTCTGCGACGATGTGGGGGCCGAGCTCGGTGACGTCGCCGGCGCCCATGGTGAGCACGACGTCGCCCGGGCGCGCGCGGTCGGCGACCAGCCCTGGCACCGCGGCGCGGTCGGGCGCGTAGACCACCCGCTCGGCCGGCAGCCGCACCTTGCCCGCCACCAGCGCGCCGGACACCCCCGGCTCCGGATCCTCGCGGGCGCCGTATACGTCCAGGACGACGGCCTCGTCGGCCAACCCGAGCGCCGCGCCGAACTCGTCGGCGAAGAAGCGCGTGCGCGAGTAGAGGTGCGGCTGGAACACCGCGATGACCCGCCCGGAGGGCCCGGAGAACGACGCGACGACGTCGCGCGCGGCGCGAAGGTCGGCGGCGAGCTCGGTCGGGTGGTGGGCGTAGCTGTCGAAGACCGCGACCCCGGCCGCCTCGCCCTTGGCCTCGAAGCGGCGCTTGGCGCCGGTGAACGCGGCGAGCCCCTCGCGGAACTCGTCGAACGGCACGCCGAGCTCCTCGGCCACGGCCAGGGCGGCCGTGGCGTTCAGGGCGTTGTGGCGGCCAGGCACCGACAGCCTGACCTCGCCCTTGCCCTCGACGCGGAATGCGACGCCGAAACCGTCGGGGACGATGCCCTCGACGCGCAGGTCTGCGCCCTCGGACTCGCCGTAGGTGCGCACCCGAAGGCCCCGGGCGCGGGCGTGCGGCACGAGCGCCGCGGCCCCCGGGTCGTCGGCGCAGAGCACCAGGGTGGAGTCGATGCGCTCGACGAAGCGTGCGAAGCCGTCGTACACGGCCTGCGGGTCACCGTAATTGTCCAGATGGTCGGGCTCGACGTTGGTCACCACCGCGACCTCCGGCGCCAGCATCAGGAACGAGCCGTCGCTCTCGTCGGCCTCGGCCACGAACACGTCCCCCGCGCCCTCGTCGGCGCCGAGGCCGGTGGTCACGAGCTGGCCGCCCACGCAGTACGACGGGTCGCGGCCGCACTTCTGCAGGGCGACGGTGAGCATCGAGGTGGTGGTGGTCTTGCCGTGGGTGCCGGCGACCGCGATGCCGGTGCGCCCGACCATCACCGCCGCCAGGGCCGCGGCCCTCGGGATGACCCGCAGCCCCTGGCGCAGCGCCTCGCCGAGCTCGGGGTTGGAGTCGCGGATCGCGGTGGACACCACGACGGTGTCGACGTTCTTGATGTAGGACGCGGCGTGGCCGACGTGGACGGTGGCGCCGAGGTCGCGCAGCTCGGTGATCATCGCGGAGCTGCGCGCGTCGCTGCCGGAGACCTTCACGCCCCGCTTGAGCAGGATGCGCGCGATGCCCGACATGCCCGCGCCGCCGATGCCGATGAAGTGGACGCGGCCCAGCTCCTCGGCGGCGACCGGAGGAACCGGCTTGATCAGGCTCATCGGCGGCCTCCCGCGGCCGCGACGGCGAGGACCTTCTGGGCGAGCACGGTGTCGGCGTCCTTACGGCCCATGCGGGACGCCGCGGCCGACATGGCGACGACCCGCTCGGGGTCGCGCAGGATGGGCAGCACGTTGCGGATGATCCACTCGGTGGTCAGGTCGGCGTTGTCGACCATGATGCCTCCCCCGGCCTCGACGATCGGCGCGGCGTTGAGCTTCTGCTCGCCGTTGCCGTGCGGCAGCGGGACGAACGCGGCGGGCAGGCCCACGGCCGTCAGCTCGGCGCAGGTCATCGCGCCGCTGCGGCACAGCACGAAGTCGGCGGCGGCGTAGGCGAGGTCCATGCGGTCGATGTAGGGCAGCACGACGTACTGCGGGTCGCCGGGCGGGGGCTGCTCGATGATCTCGTTCTTGGGGCCCACCACGTGGACGACCTGGACGCCCGCCTGGCGCAAGGCCGGGGCGGCGGCGAGGGCGGCCTCGTTGAGCGCCTGGGCGCCCTGCGAGCCGCCGAACACCAGCAGGGTCGGCCGGTCGCTCTCGAGCCCGAAGTAGGACCGCGCCTTGTCGCCCATGGACAGCCGGTCGAGCGCGACGATGTCGCGGCGCAGCGGGATGCCGACGTACTCGGCGTGCGGCAGCGAGGCGTCGGGATGGCCCGTGAAGACGTGGTCGGTGAGCCGGGCGCCGAGCCGGTTGGCGAGCCCGGGGCGCGGGTTGGCCTCGTGCACGACGATCGGCACGCCGCGACGCCGGGCGCCAAGATAGGCGGGCGTGGCGACGTACCCCCCGAAACCGACCAGGACGTCGGCCTGGACGCGGTCCAGGATGCCGGCGGCGGCGTTGATCGCCCCGGCCAGCCTTCCCGGCACCGTCAGCAGCTGCGGCGTGATGGCGCGCGGCAGCGGGACCGCGGGCACCAGCGCCAGCTCGTACCCCCGCGCGGGGACCAGCCTCGTCTCCAGCCCGCGCTCGGTGCCGAGGCAGGTGACCCCGATGGAGGGGTCGTACCTGCGCAACGCGTCGGCGAGCGCCAGAGCGGGTTCGATGTGTCCGGCGGTACCGCCGCCCGCGAGGACCACCCTCATGTCGGTCCTTTCACTCCACGTGCCTCGATGTCGGCCGGAGACGCCCCGGACGGCGTCCCCCCGCCGCCGGGCGACCCAGGCCAAGCCAGCTTAGAGCCCGCGCCGCCGGGCCGGGGCCACGCGCCGCGAGTGCGGCAGCCGCGCCCGGTTCTCGTTTGGCGAACGACAACAACATGCCAAGCGCGGCAAGCGTGGGCAACAGTGCCGAACCACCGTACGACACCAGGGGCAGCGGAATGCCCGTGATGGGCAAAGCGCCGATCACCGCGCCGATGTTGACGATCGCCTGCCCGGCGATCCAGGCGACGGCGGCGGAGGCCGCCAAGCGGATGAACGGGTCCTTCACCCGGGAGGCCACGCGCAGGCCCGCGTACCCGAGCAGCCCGAACAGGGCCACCACGACCAGCGTGCCCATGAGGCCGAGCTCCTCGCCGATGATGGAGAAGATGAAGTCGCTCTCGGCGTGCGGCACCCACATCCACTTCTGGCGGCCGCTGCCGAGGCCGAGGCCGAACCAGCCGCCCGACCCCAGGGCGATCTGCCCCTGGGCGGCCTGGTAGCCCGAGGTCTGGGCGTTGCCCCAGACGTCCAGCCAGCCCTTGATGCGCGCGGACCGGTAACCCTCTACACTGATCATGATCACGGTGGCCAGCGTGGCGACGGTCATGATGCCGCCGAACAGCCGCAGCGGCGCGCCCACCACCCACAGCAGCGCCAGGAAGACCAGCATGAGCACCAGCGTGGTGCCGAGGTCGCTTCCCATGAGGACCAGCACGGCGAGGATCGCGGTGCCGGGCATGAGCGGGATCAGTAGCTGGCGCCACTCGATCAGCCCGCCCTTGGCCTTGCGGGCCAGCAGGTCGGCGCCCCACAGCACCAGGCCGAGCTTGGCGGGCTCGGAGGGCTGGAGGGTCAGCCCGCCGATGTAGATCCACCGCTGGCCGCCCAGCTCGGACTCGCCGATGAAGATCACCATGATGAGCCCGATGATCGAGATCGCCATGAGAGGGTAGGCGGCGAGGCGGAAGAACCGGTGGGGCAGCCGCGAGCAGACCCACATCACCGGCAGGCCGATCGCGACCGACAGCGACTGCTTGAGGAACCAGTAGAACGGGTTGCCGGTCTTCTGCAGCGCCTCGACGCTGGAGGCCGACAGCACCATCATCAGGCCGAGCGCCAGCAGCAGCCCGGTGCAGGCGAGCACCAGATAGTAGGACGTCAGGGGGCGGTTCAGCAGCTCCCCCAGCGCCGCCAACCGGCCGTGCGCCCGCGCGACCCGCGCGCGCGGACCCGCCGCCGCGGTGGTCCCGGCGGTGGTCTCGGAGGTCGTCCCGGAGGCGGTTCCCGTCGTCTCGGTGGTCACGAGCCGGCCATGCGGCGTACGGCCCGCGCGAACGCCTCCCCACGGGCGCCGTAGTCGGCGAACATGTCCAGGGACGCCCCGGCGGGCGCCAGCAGCACGGTGTCCCCGGGGGAGGCCAGCCGGGCGGCCTCGGTCACGACACGGTCCATGACCCCAGTGTCTTGCCCCTCGACCTCGGCGACCGGAACATTCGCCGCGTGTCGCGCCAGAGCCTCGCGAATTATCCCTCGGTCGGTTCCGAGGAGGACGGCCCCGCGCAGACGTCCCGCCGCGCGCCGCACCAGGTCGTCGACGTCTGCGCCCTTCAGCAGGCCGCCCGCGACCCAGACGATCGAGGGGTAGGCGGCCAGGGACGCGGCTGCGGCGTGCGGGTTGGTGGCCTTGGAGTCGTCCACGTAGTCGACCTCGGCCACGCGCGCGACGTGCGCGACGCGGTGCGGGTCCGGAACATGGTCGAGCAGGCCCTGGCGAACGGCTCCGGCCGGCACCCCGTGGGCGCGGGCCAGGGCCGCCGCGGCCAGGGCGTTGGCGACGTTGTGCGGGGCGAACGGGCGCACGTCCGCCAGCGTCGCGAGCTCCTCGGCCGTGCCGGCGGGGTCGCCGACGAAGGCGCGGTCCACCAGCAGGTCCTCCACGACGCCGAGACACCCGCGCGGGGGGACGTCGAGGGTGAACCCGACGGCCCCTTCGTACGGCGCCGCCAGGCGGGCCGTCAGCGGGTCGTCGGCGTTGTAGACGACCACCCCGGCGCGCTCGAATACGCGGCCCTTGGCGCGGGCGTACTCCTCCATCGACCCGTGCCAGTCGAGGTGGTCCTCGGCGACGTTCAGGACGGCCGCGGCGGCGGGGGCCAGGGTCGAGGACCAGTGGAGCTGGAAGCTGGACAGCTCGACGGCCAGCACGTCGTGGGGCTTCTCGACGGCCTCGACGATGGGCGTGCCGACGTTGCCCACGGCCACGGCGTCGTGCCCGGCCGCGACCAGCATCGCGGTGAGCATGCGCACGGCGGTGGTCTTGCCGTTGGTGCCGGTCAGGGCCAGCCACGGGGCGGCGCCCGGGGGCCGCCGCCGCCAGGCCAGCTCGACCTCGCCGATCACCTCGACGCCCCTGGCCGCCGCCTCCACCAGGAGCGGGTGGTCGGGGCGCCAGCCCGGGGAGGTCACGACCAGCGACGTCTCCGGTGGCAGCCCGCCGCCGAACCGCACCTCCACGCCGAGGGGGGCCAGTTCGGCCGCCGCGGCGCGCTGCCGCTCTCCGTCCCGTCCCTCGGCCACGACGACCCTGTGACCGTCCCGGGCGAGACGCCGCGCCGCGGCGACCCCGGACACGCCCAGGCCGGCGACGAGAACGTTCCCGACGTCCATGGCCATCAGCTCCCCTCCGTCCCCCCGGCTCGCGCGAACGACGTCAGCGCGGCGAACGCGGCGAACGCGGCGAACGCGGCGAACGCGGCGAACACCGTCATGCCTTCGGCATCCATTCGACGTAGAAGAGGCCGAGGCCGGCGGCGGCGCAGAGGACGGCGATCAGCCAGAAGCGGACGACGATGGTGGTCTCGGCCCAGCCCGCCAGCTCGAAGTGGTGCTGGAGGGGGGCCATGCGGAAGACGCGTTTGCCGGTCATCTTGAAGAAGCCCACCTGGATGATCACCGAGGCGGTGATGATGCAGCACAGGCCTGCGAGGATGAACAGCAGGATCTGCGTGCGCGTGGTGATCGCCAGCCCGGCGAGGACGCCGCCGAGCGCGAGCGAGCCGGTGTCGCCCATGAAGATCTTCGCCGGCGGGGCGTTCCACCACAGGAAGCCGACCAGCGCGCCGAGGACGGCCGCGGCGACGACCGCCAGGTCCAGCGGGTCGCGGACCCAGTAGCAGTTCGGGCCGAGCTGGTTGAGGCAGCTGTTGCGCAGCTGCCAGTTGCCGATCAGCACGTACGCGGCCAGCACCACCCCGGTCGCGCCGCTGGCGAGGCCGTCGAGGCCGTCGGTGAGGTTCACCGCGTTCGAGAAGCCCACGATCATGATGAGGACCCAGATCGTGAACAGCACGATGCCGATCGACGGCCCGAAGTCGCGCAGGAAGGACACGCGGGTCTCGGCGGGGGTGATCGAGTACGCGTTGGGGAACCGGACGACCAGCACGGCGAAGACCGCGCCGACGATGAGCTGGCCGAGGGCCTTGGCGCCGCTGCGCAGGCCGAGGCTGCGCTGCTTGTAGATCTTGATGAAGTCGTCGAGGAAGCCGACCGTCGCCAGGCCCGTCATGAGGAAGAGCACGAGCACCGCGGACGCCGTCGGCGGCGTCAAGGTGGCGAGGTGGGAGCAGGCGAAGCCGATCAGCGCGGCGATCACGAAGACGGTGCCGCCCATGGTGGGGGTGCCGCGCTTCTCCTGGTGGCCGGACGGGCCCTCCTCGCGGATGTTCTGGCCGTAGCCCCTGCGGCTGAAGAGCCTGATCGCCAGGGGGGTGCCGAGCATGGACAGGATCAGCGCCACGCCCGCGGCGACGAGAATCTCCCTCATCGGGCCTCACCCCCCGCGGCCTCGTCCTTGGGGGCCTCGGAGGCCCGTAGCAGCGTCTCGGCGACCCGCTCAAGGCCGACGGCGCGCGGCCCCTTGACCAGGACGACGTCCCCGGGCCGAAGCAGTGCGGAGAGCTCGGCTGCGGCCTCGGCCGGGCCGGGGACGTGAACGGCGGGCGCCCCCTTGGCGCCCGCCAGCACGGGCCAGGGATGCTCCCCCACCACCCACAGCCCGGTGAGCCCGGCCCCGGCGGCGACGCGGCCGACCTCCTCGTTGAGCGCGTCGGCGTCCTCGCCGAGCTCGCGCAGGGAGGCGACCACGGCGAATCGGCGGCGGTTCTCGCCGAGCCTGCCGAGGGCGTCGAAGGCGGCGCGCATGGACTCGGGGTTGGCGTTGTAGGCGTCGTTGATCACGGTCACGCCGTCGGGGCGCTCGGTGACCTCCATGCGCCAGCGGCTGCGCGGCTCGGCGCCCGAGAGGTGCTCGGCGATGGTGGCCACGGGCAGGCCGAGCTCGTAGGCCGCCGCGGCGGCGGCCAGGGCGTTCTCGACCGCGTGGGCGCCGTACAGGCGCAGGCGGACGGCGGCGCCGCCGGAGGGGGTGACGAGTGTGAAGCCCGCCCTGCCGCGCTCGTCCAGGGTCTCGTCCACGGCCCGGACCTCGGCCTCGGCCGAGCGGCCGAACCAGCGGACCCGCGCCTCGGTGCGCCCGGCCATGGCGGCGACGTTGGGGTCGTCGGCGTTGAGCACGGCGACGCCGCCGCGGGGCAGCGCCTCGACGAGCTCTCCCTTGGCCTTGGCGATCTGCTCGCGCCCGCCGAACACGCCGAGGTGGGCGCTGCCGACGTTCAGCACGACGCCGATCTTCGGCGGGGCGACGCCGGCCAGGTAGGCGATGTGGCCCATCTCGCGGGCGCTCAGCTCCAGCACGAGGAAGCGGGTGTCCTCGTCGGCGCGCAGGACGGTGAGCGGGTGGCCGATCTCGTTGTTGTAGGACCCGATGGGGGCGACCGTGGGGCCGATCAGCGCGGTGAGCCCGCCCAGAAGGTCCTTGGTGGTGGTCTTACCCGCCGACCCGGTGACCCCGATGACGGTCACGCGCGGCAGCTCGGCGACCACCCCGGCCGCGAGCCGCGCCAGCGCGGCGACGACGTCGGCGACGATCACCGAGGGCGCGTCCACGGGCCTGCTCGCCAGCACGGCCACCGCGCCGGACCGGTGGGCCTGGGCGGCGTAGTCGTGCCCGTCCGCCCTCGTGCCCTTGACTGCGGCGAACAGCGAGCCGGGCCCGGCGCCGCGCGAGTCGATCACAACCGGCCCGCGGACCACGGCGCGGGGATCGGCCATGCCCGTGAGGGCACCCGAGGTCATCTCGGCGATCCTTGCCAGCGGCAACGGGATCATTCGTTATCCCTACTCTCCATACAAGCTTGTTCGTGCCTACGCGGGGGGCCGGCGTCGCGCCCCGGCCGGCGGGCCCGGGACGCCTCGCGCCTCAGCCTCGCACAACACCGCCGGTCACGTTCGCTCACGTCTGCCGATCGCCTCCGCGACCACTTGCCTGTCGTCGAACGGCAGCACCTCGCCGGCGACGTACTGACCCTGCTCGTGGCCCTTGCCCGCCACGACCACCACGTCGCCCGGCCGCGCGCGGCCGATGGCGAGGTCGATCGCGCGGGCGCGGTCCGGCTCCATGATCACATGAGCGCGGTCCCGCTCGGGCACGGTCAGGACGCCTTGCAGCATCTCGCCGAGAATGCGCAGCGGATCCTCCGAGCGAGGGTTGTCGCTCGTCAGGATCGCCACGTCGGCCAGCCGGGCCGCGGCCTCGCCCATCATCGGGCGTTTGCCGCGGTCGCGGTCGCCGCCGCAGCCGAGGACGATGATCAGGCTGCCCGAGGTGACCTCGCGCAGCGCCCCGAGCACCGACTCGACGGCGCCCGGCTTGTGCGAGTAGTCGACGATCGCCTGGAAGCCCTGCGCGCCCGGCACGCGCTCCATGCGGCCGGGGACCCCGGTGACCGTCCCGGCGCCGTGCACGGCCACCTGGAGGGGCACTCCGGCCTCCACGAGGGTGACCAGCGCGCCGAGGGTGTTGGCGACGTTGAACGGGCCCGGCAGGGCCACCGACACGTCGGCCTCGACGCCGCCCGGGCCGATCACGCGGAAGGTGCTGCCGTCGGCGCCCAGGCGGACGTCGCGGGCCACCCAGTCGGCCTCGGGGGCGCCCTGGGCCGAGAACGTCGTGACCGGGATCTTGGACAGCCCCACCAGCTCGCGGCCGTGCGGGTCGTCGATGTTGACGACTCCGGCGCGCGCCAGCTCGGGCGTGAACAGCCGGACCTTGGTCATGAAGTAGTCGTCGAGGTCACGGTGGAAGTCCAGGTGGTCCTGGGAGAGGTTCGTGAACAGCGCGACGTCGTAGTGCGCGCCGTCGACCCGCCCGAGGGCCAGGGCGTGGCTGGACACCTCCATGGCCGCCGCGGTGACGCCCTGCTCGCGCATGAGCGCGAACAGGCCCTGCAGGTCGCTGGCCTCGGGGGTCGTCAGCGTGGGCGTGAAGCACAGGTCGCCGACGTGGATCTCGACGCCGCCGACCAGGCCGGTGCGGTGCCCGGCGGCCCGGAGCCCGCCCTCCAGCAGGAAGGTGGTGGTGGACTTGCCGCTGGTGCCGGTCACACCGAGCAGCAGCAGCTTCTCGGAGGGGCGCTCGTACACCCACGCGGCGACCCTGCCGAGCACCGCCCGCGGGTCGGGGACCACGAGCACGGGCAGGCCGGACGCGACGGCGTCGCGCTCCCCCGCCGGGTCGGTGAGGACGGCGGCGCCTCCGGCCTCGGCGGCGGCGCGGGCGAAGGCGGCGCCGTGCACGCTGGCGCCGGGCATCGCGACGTACAGGTCGCCCTGCCGCACCTGGCGGGAGTCGATGGTGATGCCGGTGACGGCGGCGAGCGGCGCTCGGGGGCCTGCCGCGGGCGCGCCGAGCATGGCCGCCAGCCCGGAGAGGGGGCGGACCTGGCCGGCCGCGGGTCGCATGGACGGGGGACGCACGGGCGTGAGCGTACCTTCCCCGTCACCCGTCGGTGCTCAAGCGCACCGACGGGGCGGTCGTACCGGTAGGCGGGATCTTGCGGGTCTTCAACGCGAACGTCATGACTTCCTTGAACACGGGCGCGGCGATTTCCCCGCCGAAGTGGCCGTTCTTGGGCGCCTGTACGACGGCCAGGGCCACCAGACGCGGCGCGTCGGCGGGAGTGAACCCCACAAAGGTAGCGGTATAACCGCAATACCCTCGGCAGTTCTCGTCGTATCGCATCGCGGTGCCGGTTTTACCCGCCACGCGGTATCCCTTGATGGCCGCCAGCGACCCGGTGCTGCCGTCGGCGTTCACGGCGGCCTCCAGCATGCGCGAGATGTCCGTGGCCGTGCGCGCGCTGATGACGCGGGTCCGCTTGCCGGGAGGCGCCGGCACGAGCCGGCCGTGGCCGTCGACGGTGCCCGCGACGATCTGCGGGGTGATCCGCACCCCGCCGTTGGCGATCGTCTGGTAGACGCTGGCCATCTGCAGGGCCGTCACCGACACGCCCTGGCCGAAGGCGATCGTGCAGCGCTGGCTGCCCGACCACGTCTCGCGCTTGGGCAGCAGCCCGGCCTCCTCGCCGTAGAACCCGCCGCCGGTCCTGGCGCCGAAGCCGAAGCTCTTCAGCATGTTGTACAGCGCCTGGTCGCCGACCTTCTCGGCGGCCATCAGGGTGCCCACGTTGCTGGACTCGGCCATGATGCCGGTGAACGTCAGATGCTCGGGGCCGTGCGGGTGGGCGTCGCTGAGCAGGCGGTCGGCGCACTGGTACTTGTCCTTGACCTCGAACACCGTCTCGGGCCGCACCGCGCCGGCCTCCAGGGCGGCGGCGGCCGTGATGACCTTGTTGGTGCTGCCCGGCTCGAAGATCTCCGACACCGCGCGGTTGCCGAGGTCGGCGGGCGGGAGGGACTCCCACTTGTTCAGGTTCACCTCGGGGGCGTTGGCCATGGCGACCACCTGGCCCGTGGGCACGTCCATGACGATGACGCTGCCGCTGCGGGCCCCGGACTCCTTGACCTGCCGGGCGATGGCCTGCTGCGCGGCCCACTGGACGTCGCGGTCGATGGTCAGCCGCACGCCTTTCCCGGCGACCGGCTCCTCCCGCGTGGTGCGGGTCATGGGGATGCGCTGGCCGGCGGCGCCCTTCTCGATGGTCTGGCTGCCGTCCTTGCCGCCGAGCAGCTTGTCGTAGGTCTGCTCGATGCCGGCCAGGCCGCCGCCCTCGTCGCCGACGAAGCCCACCACGCCGCCGGCCAGGTCGTTCCCGGGGTAGAGCCGCTGGTACTGCGGCTTCGCGAACAGCCCGGGGATCTTCTTGCCGCCGATCTTCAGTTCCAGGACGGTCTTGGCGACGCCGATCGACACGTCGCGGGCGAGCAGCGCGTACTGCGTCTTGGCCAGGGCGAGCTTGGCGGCGATGTCCTCCTTGGGGACGCCGAGGTAGGGCGCGAGGAGGGCGGCGACCTGCTCGCGCTGCCCGGCCGGCACCATGCTCGGGTCCGCCACGATCTCGCGGGCCTCGACGGTGACGGCGAGCTCGTCGCCGTTGATGTCGGTGATCGACCCGCGGCGGGCGGGCAGCGGCTCCTCGCGCACTCTGTTCGAGGCGGCCTTGGCCTGGAACACCTTGGAGTCGAGCCCCTGGAGCTGGAGGAGCCGCCCGGCGAACAGCGACAGCACGACCGCTATGCCCATCAGGCCGACGTTGATGCGCCGGACCGGGTTGCCGAGGCGCAGCGGCGCGACGGGGCGCGGCGCCCACGAACGCCAGGGCGCAGGTCTCGGCGGACCGTACGAGCCCTCGCCGAGACCTCTGGCCGGGCCCCCGGGACCGCGAGCGCCTGGCGGGACGCGCCTCGGCGCGTCGCCGCCGGGTCCCCTGCGGCGCGGTTCGCCGTCCGGCCCGCGGCGGCGGGGGTCGCCGTCCTGGCCGTGCGGAGGCTCGCCCGGGGGGCGGCGCGGGCCCTGGCCCTTGCCGACCACGCGGCGCGGCGCGGGGACGGTGGTCTCGGCGCGCCTGTCGCCCGGGACGTCCGGCCGCGCTGGACGCCCGCCCTCACCGGGCCGTCCCTGGCGCCCGTCGCCCGGCCGTTCCTTACGGGTGGCGTCCTCCCCGGGACGGCCGGAGGCCCCGGAACGTCCCTGACCGCCCGGGCGTCCGTCGCCGTCGGGCCGCCCTGGACGTCCGTCGCCCTCGGGACGCCCCGAGTCGTCGGGGCGTCCGGGACCGCCCGGCGAGCCGCGCCGCGGGCCGCCGGGACCGCCCCGGCCGCTCCCGGAACCACCACGACCGCCGCGTCCGGCTCCGGACCCGCCGGGACCTCCGCGGCCGGGCCCCGGGGGACGGCCGCCGCCTTCTCTCACTGACCCGCGACCCCCGCCTGCGACGGCGCGCCCTGACCGTCGGTGACGGTCAGGGTCTCGGGCGCGGAATTGTCCGGCTTGAGGCCAAGCTCACGGGCCTTGCGGGCGATCTCACCGGACTGCGAGCCGCTCAGGAGCTGCTTCTTCTTGTCCTGCGCCTGCTGGTGCAGCTCGCGGGTGCTGTCGCGCAGGTCGCTCACGCGGAAGGAGTCCTGTGCGAGGACGGTGTTGAGCAGCAGCAGCGACACCAGGCCGCCGCACAGCAGCCCGACGATGAGCAACACGAACGGAGCGCGCGGCGCGTGGCGCGCGGGACGGCGCGCGGGTGCCTGCGCGGTACCCGCGGCCGGCGCGGGACCGGTGGCGGGGCGCGGGCGCGCCGGAGCGGGCCGGCGCGGGACGCGGGCGGGACGCGGCGGCGCGGCCACACCCCGGGCGGCGCGCTGCGCGCGCACGGGCCTGTCGCCGACCGCGGTCGCCGTGGTGCCGCCGCCGGTGTACTCCTCGTTGTCCATGCTCATTCCGGCTCCCGGATTCTCTCTGCGGCCCGCAATCTGGCCGAGGCCGCGCGGGGGTTGCGCGCGGTCTCGGCCTCGTCTGGAACCTCCGCCCCTCTGGTGACCGGGCGGAATCTCGGCTGGTGGGCCGGCAGGGGGACGGGCAGCCCCGGAGGGCTGGTGTCCTTGGCCCGCTCGGCGATGATGTGCTTGCTCAGGCGGTCCTCGAGCGAGTGGTACGACAGCACGACCACCCGGCCTCCGACCACCAGCGCGTCGAGGGCCTGCGGGAGCGCCCGCTCGAAGGCGGTCAGCTCCCCGTTCACCTCGATGCGCAGTGCCTGGAACGTTCTTTTCGCGGGGTTGCCGCCGGTGCGGCGGGTCGCGGCGGGGATCGCCTCGCGGACGATCTCGGCCAGCCGCTTGGTGGAGGCGATGGGCTCGGCGGCGCGCTCCCTGGCGATGAACCGCGCGACGCGGGACGCGAAGCGCTCCTCGCCGTAGTCCCGCAGGATGCGGGTCAGCTCCCCCTCGGAGTAGGTGTTCACCACGATGTGCGCCGTGAGCTCCTGATCGGTGTCCATGCGCATGTCGAGCGGGGCGTCGTAGGAGTACGCGAACCCGCGCCCGGCCTCGTCGAGTTGCGGGGAGGAGACGCCGAGGTCGAACAGCACCCCGTTCACCCGCGGGCGGCCCTCGCGCGCGAGCACCTCGGCGAGCTCGTCGGAGACGGCCCGTACCAGCGTGGTGCGGGCGGCGTAGGGCGCGAGGCGCTCGGTGGACCGCTCGATGGCGACCGGATCGCGGTCGATGCCGATCAGGTGCAGGCCCGGGTGCGCGGCGAGAAGGGCCTCGGCGTGCCCGCCCAGGCCCAGGTTGGCGTCGACCAGCACGGCGCCGGGCGCGTCCAGCGCCGGAGCCAGCAGTTCGAGCACGCGGCGGAGCATCACCGGTACGTGTCCGCCCGGCTCGCCGTGATTCTCGAGATGCATGATCAAACCCCCTCTGCCGCCATGGGCGTGTCCGAGATCCCCGTGGACGTGCCCCTGCTCGCGGATGTGCGGCCTTGTGCCGTCGTCTCGCCGATGGACTCACCCACCCCGGTGACGGCTCGTCCGGCCAGGTCCCCATCCGCGTCCCCTGTCGACGCGCCGCCACCTGACACCGGGGAAGGTGCATCAGCTGACGGCCGCGCCGTGGCGCCCGGGACCGGCCCGGCGCCTCGGGAGCGGGTGGAGACCTCGCCGAACGACGTCTTTCACCGACGAGTCGACCTTTGTCAAAGGACCCCTGGCAGCACCTCCTCCGACAGCTCGGAGAACGCCTGCTCTTGGGCGGCCAGGTAGGTCTCCCAGGCCGCGGCGTCCCAGATCTCCAGCCGGGTGTTGGCGCCGATGACGGTGCAGTCCCGGTGAAGGCCCGCGTACTCGCGCAGGCTCTGGGGAATGGTGATCCGCCCCTGTTTGTCGGGCGTCTCGTCGGAAGCACCGGCGAAGAAGACGCGACTGTAATCGCGGACGGCCTTGGCTGTCACGGGCGCGGTGCGCAGCGCCTCGGTGATGCGCTGGAACTCCTCCACGGGAAACACGTAGAGGCACCGCTCCTGGCCCTTGGTGATCACAAGACCCTCCGCCAGCTCCTCACGGTACTTCGCCGGCAGGAACAGTCGTCCTTTCTCATCCAGACGCGGGTGATGAGTGCCGAGGAACACCGGCCCCACCTCCCGTGCCACATGGAACGACTGACGCCATGGCCCCAGCCCTTCCACTGCGCACCACCATACTCCACTTCTCCCCACCGTCAACTGATCGAAACAAGTTCCAGACGTCGATTCGCCGACGTTTTCCCAGGTCAGCGAGGGTGGAGCGAAGTGGAGCGCCCTGAGCCCGCGCCCGCGCGCACGGCGTGTCGGAATCGTCCCCTTGACACCGCTCCGGAACGGCCGGCGCCGTCGCTGTCAGGGATCCGGGCGCGGGCCGGTCACGGGTGGGGGAAAGTGGGGGGCCGGGCGGCCTCCGCCCTCGCGATTGTCACGGGATCAGCACGCCGGCGGGACGGCAACGCGACCCTTGGCCAGAACACTTGGGGCAGTTCACCCGGGAGTCCGGGAAGAGTCCGGGAATATGGCGGAAAGTCGCCCGGGAACCCGCAGCATCATAGTGTCGGTACACAGAATGAAGAAGGATTCGCAAAGCCCCCGCAATACCATCCCGCGTGGGCTGCCGCACCCTCATGGAGGCCCGGTGGGAATAACCCACGATGTCGGACAGGAGCTGGGAGGTCTGGTCGCGGCCGCGCACCGGATCGGCGAGGCGATCGAGTCGGTGATCGAGGGCAAGCGCGACGTCGTCCGCCTCACCCTCACCGTACTGCTGGCGGAGGGGCACCTGCTGATCGAGGACGTGCCCGGCGTGGGAAAGACGATGCTGGCCAAGGCCCTCGCCCGGTCGATCGACTGCCCGGTGCGCCGCGTCCAGTTCACCCCCGACCTGCTTCCCAGCGACATCACGGGCGTGAGCGCCTTCAACCAGCAGACCCGGGAGTTCGAGTTCAAGCCCGGACCCGTCTTCGCCAACATCGTCGTCGGCGACGAGATCAACCGCGCGTCCCCCAAAACGCAGTCGGCCCTCCTGGAGTGCATGGAGGAGCACCAGGTCACCGTCGACGGCACGACCTACCGCCTCGACACCCCGTTCATGGTCATCGCGACGCAGAACCCGATCGAGATGGAGGGCACCTATCCCCTCCCCGAGGCGCAGCGCGACCGCTTCACGGCGCGGATCGCCATGGGCTACCCCGAGCCCGCCGCCGAACTGGAGATGCTGGACGTCCACGGCGCGTCCTCCCCGCTCGACAAGCTGGAGCCCGTGGCCACGACCGCCGAGGTGCGGGCGCTGATCGACGCGGTGCGGGCCGTGTACGTCTCCCAGCCCATCAAGAAGTACGCCATCGACATGGTGGCCGCCACCCGCCAGTCCCCCGACCTGCGGCTCGGCGCCTCCCCGCGCGCCACGCTCCACCTGGTACGCGCGGCCCGGGCGCACGCCGCCCTGTCGGGCCGCGACTACGTCATCCCCGACGACCTGCAGGATCTCGCCGTCCCCGTGCTCGCCCACCGCCTCCTGCCGAGCCTGGAGGCCCAGGGCCAGCGCCGGCGTCCCGAGCAGGTCATGGCCGACCTCGTACGCCGCCTCCCCGTGCCCGAGAGCCGGGAAAGGGGGGTCGACGGCGCGGGGTCGCCGCGGTGATCGCCGGCCTCAGGGCGCTCACCTCGCGCGGCCGCTCGTTCCTCGCCTCCGGCGTGGCGGCGCTGCTGTGCGCCGTCGCGCTCGGGGAGCACGACCTGCTGCGGGTGAGCATCCTCATCATCGCCCTGCCCCTGCTCGCGGCGATGGTGGTGGCGCGCACCCGCTACCGGCTGAGCTGCGCGAGAAGGCTGTACCCGGCGAGGGTCGCTGTGGGCACCGACAGCACCGTGACGCTGCGGCTGGAGAACGTCACCCGGCTGCCCACCGGGTTGCTGCTGATCGAGGACACCGTCCCCTACGCGGTCGGCACCCGCCCCCGGTTCGTGCTGGACCGCGTGGAGTCGCACGGCATCCGGGAGATCGACTACAAGGTGCGCTCGGACCTGCGGGGCCGGTTCCCGATCGGGCCGCTGTCGGTGCGCATCACCGACCCGTTCGGCCTGGTCGAGCTCACCCGCGCGTTCGCGGCCACCGACACCCTGATGGTGGTGCCGGAGGTCGTGCCGCTCCCCCAGGTGCGCCTGTCGGGCGAGTGGACCGGCGGCGGCGACAGCCGTACGGCGAGCGTGGCCGCGGCCGGGGACGACGACGTCGGGCCGCGCGAGTACCGCCGGGGCGACGACCTGCGGCGGGTCCACTGGCGCTCCACGGCGCGCTACGGCGAGCTGATGGTGCGCCGTGAGGAGCAGCAGTGGCAGAGCAGGGGCGCCCTGCTGCTGGACACCCGCAGGCACGCCCACCGCGGTGAGGGCCCGAGGTCGTCGTTCGAGGTCGCGGTCTCGGCGGCGGCGTCGATCGGGGTGCACCTCGCCCGCGACGGACTCGGCCTTCGGCTGGTCACCGACCAGGGCGCCCAGCTCCTCGGCGACGCCGGCGCGGGCCAGGGCCTGCTGGACGCGCTCGCCGTCGTGCGCCAGAGCACCGCGCGCTCGCTGGAGTCGGGCGTCGCGGCGCTGCGCCAGGGCGGCGGCGACGGGCTCATCGTCGCCGTGCTCGGGGAGCTGGACGCCGAGGAGGCGCGCGCGCTGGCCCGGCTGCGGCACGGCGGCGTCACCGGCGTCGCCGTGATGCTGGACGTGCGCACCTGGCAGCAGACCCCGGCCCACCACACCGGCGAGGACGACGCGCAGAAACCGGCGCGGAACGTGCTCATCGGCTCGGGATGGCGGGTCGTGCGGCTGCCCGCGGGCACCTCCCTGGCCGCCGTCTGGCAGGAGGCCGCCCAGAACAGCCGGTTCGCCGGGGCGGACGGCAGGATCACGTCAGGAGACGCGGCATGAGACTCCCGATCATGGCGGGCCTGGCCACGGCCGCGGTGGCGCTCACCCTCTACCCGCTGTTCCGCGAGGGCGCGTGGTTCTGGACGGGGATGGGGGCGGTCCTCGTGGTCACCGTCGTCTCCGTCCTCACGACGCGCCCCGGGGTACCGCGCCGGCTCGGCCCGCCGTTCCAACTGCTCGCGCTGAGCCTGTACCTCGGCGTGGTGTTCGCCTCCGCGCAGGCCTGGGCGTGGGTGGTCCCGACCACCGACTCGCTCGTCACGCTGGCGGCACTGGCCGGCGAGGGCTTCGCCGACATCCAGCGGTACGCCGCACCGGTGCCGTCCAACCCTGGCATCACCCTGCTCACCGCGGGCGGAGTCGGCCTGATCGCCGTGCTGGTGGACCTGCTGGCCGTCCGCCTGCGCCGCGCCGCGCTGGCGGGGCTGCCGCTGCTGGCCCTGTTCACCGTGCCGGCGGCGGTGATGACCGACCCCCTCGGGTGGCCGGCGTTCATCCTGGGCGCCTTCGGGTACGTCGGGCTGCTGGCGGCCGACGGGCGCGAACGTCTCAGCACCTGGGGGCGCGCGGTCCTCGTGCGCCGGACGCGCGGCGTGGGCGCGGCGGGCGTCTCCGCGCCCGGCAGGAGCACGCCGATCTCGCTGTCGGGCAAGCGCATCGGCGTCGCGGCGATCGCCCTGGCCGTCGGGCTGCCCGCGCTGGTCCCCACCCTCGCCCCCAACCCCCTGTTCGGGTTCGGTGTGGGCTCGGGCAACGGCGGGGGCGGCAACACGATCACGATCCCCGACCCGATCGCGAGCCTGCGCGGCCAGCTCACGCGCAACGGCAACGACACCGTCCTGACCTACACCAACAGCGACAACGTCCCCCGCTACCTGCGCATGTACTCGCTGGACACCTTCGACGGCGACCGGTGGACGATGTCGCAGCCGAAGGGCCGCCCGCAGAACAGCGTGGCGGACGGCCCGCTGCCGCCGCCGCCCGGCCTGTCCTCCGATGTCCCGGTGAAGGAGGTCACCACGCGACTGCGGGTCAGCGACGCGGTGGAGAACCTCAGCTTCCTCCCGCTGCCCTACCCGGCGAACACGGTGCGGGTGGACGGCGACTGGCGCGCGGACGAGACCACGCTCATGGTCTTCTCCACGCACGACACCGCGGGCGGCCAGGCCTACGAGGTCGGGCAGCGCGAGCCCGCGCCGACCCCCGAACTGCTGGGCAGGGTGCCCCCCAATGCCGTGGCGGAGGTGGGAGAGCGCTACCTGGCGCTGCCCCCCGACCTGCCGCCGCAGGTCCGGTTCATGGGCCTGCGGCTCGTCTCGGACACCGACACCCCCTACGAGGCGGCGGTCAAGCTCCAGAACTGGTTCACCTCGTCGGGCCAGTTCACCTACAGCCTGCAGACGCAGGGCAACGGCAGCCAGGCGCTGCTGGACTTCCTGACCAACAAGACGGGCTACTGCGAGCAGTTCGCCGCCGCCATGGCGGTGATGGCGCGCACGCTCGGCATCCCCGCCCGGGTGGCGATCGGCTACACCGGCGGCACGTTCCTGGACGGGGCCTGGCGGGTCCGCACGCACGACCTGCACGCCTGGCCCGAGCTGTACTTCCACGGCGTGGGGTGGCTGCGCTTCGAACCCACGCCGTCGGGCGGCCTCGGCCAGGCCACGGCGCAGGTGCCGGACTACTCGCGCCCGCCCGTGGAGGCCCCCGGCACGCAGGGCCCGAGCGCGGGGCCGACGCCGGACCCCACCTCGACCGACGCGTCCGACCCTCTCAACCCCTCCAGGCGGGGCCTGCGCGACCCCGACGCGAACATCCTGGACACCCCGGCCGTCGTCGACACCGGGTTGCCCGTCGCGGCCAAGACAGGCAGCGGCCTGCTGATCCTGCTGCTCATCGTGCTGATCCCCGCCGGCTGGCGCCTCGTGGCGCGCCACCGGCGCGGCCGCCTCTGGGCCGGCGCGCCGCTGCCCGTCGGCGCGCCGCTGCCCGCCGGCGCGCCTCCCGTCGCGGACGCGCGCGCGGGCCAGTCGGAGACGGTCCGCCTCGGGCGGGCGGTGCGCGGCACGTGGCGCGAGCTGATCGACACGCTGCACGACCTCGGGCTCGGCCACGAGCTCAGCGAGACGCCGCGCGCGCTGGCGCGGCGGCTGGTCGAACGGCACGAGCTGGACGCCGAGGCCGCGGCGGCGGTCACCAGGATCGCCTCGGCCGAGGAACGGCTACGGTACGCGCGCACGCCGGGCGAGATCCCGTCCCTCAGGGGCGACCTGCGGGTCGTGCGCCGGGCGCTGCGGGCCGTGGTGCCCAGGGGGAGGCGGCTGCGGGCCACGCTGCTGCCGGCCTCGACGCTGCTGAGGCTGCGGCGGGCGGGCGGGAGCATGCTCGACGGGTTCGACCGGCTGGAGAACATCCGGCTGTGGCCGCGCCGCGACCGGCCCGAGGGCCCCGCGGAGCCGGCCGAAGAGCACCGCGTGCTCACCGGGTCGCGCCGCTGAGGCCGGCGTCCCGGGCGTGACGAGGCCCGGACCGTGATCTCTCGAGGTCACGGTCCGGGGCTTTTCACACGCGGCCGCAGGGTATGGCGGGCCGCGCGCGTGAGGTCCTGCCGAGAGGTCGTGCCGCCGGGGCCGTCCGTTGTCCCGGGACGTGCGTCAGGGGGCGTACCAGAGGCGGACGTGAGGGCGTGGTCCCCGATGGTGCCGGTGAGGCCGCCGTCTCGCCCGCCGCGTGGAGATCAGCGCTCGTCGCTCCTGCGGCGCCAGCGTTCCTCCATGCGCTCCATGAACCCGGGGCGGGCCGCGCGGCGCCGGTCGGGCTGGCCTGGGGCTCCCTGCTGCCGTGCGTCACCGCCGAACCCGTTCATGCGTTTCCAGCTCGAAAGACCCCAAAGACACGCGGCGAGCATCACCACGAAGCCGCCCACACCGAGGGGGATGATCGGTGCCACGACGCCGACCATCAACAGCACGACACCCAGGACGAAGCCGATGGAGGCTTTCACGAGGCGGCGTTTGTAGTGGTTGCGTGGATCACTGATCCGAACGGTGTTGGCCCACTTCGGGTCCTCGCTGTAGAGGGCCTGCTCGATCTGGTCGAGCAGGCGCTGCTCGTGCTCAGACAGCGGCACGGCGCCTCCCAAGGACGGCCCCTTGACGGGGAAGACGGCAACGGGCACCACAGGGTGTCCGGACCTCGCGGTCGGTTATCCCCAGAATACGAGGCTGTAGACGTAGGCGAAAGAAAACGTCCAACGTAGACCAAACCGGAGGTGACGTCATAGATCCATTCCATCGAACGGAGGGCGTACGAGAGAGGCGGGGCGGACGGCCTCCGGGCCGAACCTGCGGACCGCCTTGTCCATGGCCATTTCGGCCTCCCGCCAGCCTGTTTCGCGTTCTCCGAGGCCGAGCTGGCGTGTCGCCGCGGCCGCCGGGCGGAGATTCTCGACCCGGACGCCGACCAGACGGAGCCGCACGCGCTCCAGTCCGGCCGCCGCGTACAACTCGCAAGCAGTGGCATATATCTCTTTCGCCACATCTGTCGGCTCACGGAGCGTGCGCGATCGTGTGATCGTCGTGAAGTCGGCGCGGCGCAGCTTGACACTCACCGTGCGCCCGATGTGACCGCCCGCACGCAACCGCGCGGCGACCCGCTCCGACAGCCGCAGCAGCTCACGGCGGATCATCTCCGGATCGTCCACGTCGTGAGAGAAGGTCTCTTCGGCGCCGATGCTCTTGTCGGGGACGTGCGGGGTGACGCGGCGCTCGTCGCGGCCCCAGGCGAGGGCGGCGAGGTGCTCGCCCACGGCCCCGAACTCGCGCCGCAGCGTCGCCGTGGGCACGTGCGCGAGGTCACCGACCGTCCGGATGCCGAGCCGCACCAGAGCCTGCTCCGTACGCTCCCCCACGCCCCACAGGGCCGCGACGGGCAGCGGGTGGAGGAACTCCACCACACCGTCGGCGGGGACGACCAGGAGGCCGTCGGGCTTGCAGTGGCGGGAGGCGAGCTTGGCCACGAACTTGCTGCTCGCCACGCCGACCGAGCAGGTGATGCCGTGGCGCTCGGCGACCTGCGCGCGGATCATCGCGGCGATCTCGGCGGGCCGCCCCAGCCGGCGCAGCGCGCCGCTCACGTCCAGGAACGCCTCGTCCGAGGCGATCGGCTCGACCTCGGGCGTGATCGCGTGGAAGATCTCCATCACGCTCCGGGAGACCTCGGAGTACTTGCCGTGACTCGGCGGGATGATCACGGCCTGGGGGCAGAGACGGCGGGCGCGCGTCATGGGCATCGCCGAGTGGACGCCGAACCGCCGGGCCTCGTAGGTGGCGCTGAGCACGACCCCCCGGGCGCCCGCCGCGCCGACGATCACCGGGGTGCCCCTGAGCTCGGGACGCTCCAGCAGCTCGACGCTGGCGAAGAACGCGTCCATGTCGACGTGCAGGATCGGGCACCCGGTGTCGTCGGCCGGCGGCGCCGTCGCCGGGTCGCGGGCCGGCGTGTGCCCCCGCCCCGGCTCGGGCCGCAGAACCTGCTTGCGCGACACAGGTCGATTCTAACCGAACAGGCGTTCTACCAGCGAGCCCGGCACGCCGGGCGGCGGGTCACCGGTGGCCGAAGAGGTGGAGCTGAGTGGCGATGTCACGCAGGACGGGATGCGCCGCGGCGGCCTGCTCCAGCGCGACCAGCGCCCGCGCCGCCCCCGGCTCCCCGTCCAGCAGGCGGCCCGGCACCAGGTCGGCGAAGACGCGCACGCCCCTGGCCTCGCCCGGCGTGAACCCGGCCGCCGACAGCAGTCCGGCGAGCGCCTCGCCGCTGAACCGGCGCGGAGTCGGGTCGTGCTCGCCCCAGCGGCCCGAGGGGTCCGCCAGGGCCTGGCGGGCCTCGTCGAAGTGGCCGGTGAGCGAGCGGTGGATCGCCGTCGCCACCGGGTTGGCCGCCAGCACGCTGATCACGCCGCCCGGCCGCAGCAGGCCCGCGACGGCCGCCAGCGCGCCCGCGGGGTCCTCGACGTACTCCAGCACGCTGTGGCACAGCACCAGGTCGGCGCTTCCCGCCGGCAGCAGCTCGCGAAGGTCGGCGGCGTCGCCCTGGATGCCCGTGACGGTCACGCCCGCCTCGGCGGCCCGCCGCTCCAGGGCCGCCAGCGAGTCGGGGCTGGGATCGACCACCGTGACGGCGTGGCCGAGACCGGCCAGCGGGACGGCGAAGCCTCCGGTGCCGCCGCCGGCGTCGATGATGTCGAGCCGCTCGCGCCCGGCCGCGCCCGCCCGCTCGGCCAGGGCGGCCCGCAGCGCGTCCCAGACCACGGCGGTGCGCACCGCCGGAGTGGTGGCCGTCTGGCGTGTGGCGCCTTCGGTGCGCACGTTCAGCTCGCCTCCTCGCGAGGATGTCGGAGACGCCGGTCGGCTCCAGCCGCCGGGACGTCGGTCGGGCCCAGCCTACGCGGTCCGGGCGCCCGTGCCGGGCCGTCCCGCGTCCCCGCCGCCCTCCAGGGCGTGGCGCCCCCCGGCGCGGAGGGCCCGGGACGCCCTACAGGGCGAGGGAGGGCTTGAGCTGCTTGAACCGGGCCAGCAGGCCGTTGACGAACTGCGGCGACTCGTCGGTCGACAGCTCGGAGGCGAGGTGCACCCACTCGCTGATGACCACGGCCTCCGGTACGTCCGGCACCCACAGCAGCTCGTAGGTGCCGGCGCGCAGGAGGTTGCGGTCGACGGCGGGCATGCGGTCGAGGGTCCAGCCCTCGGAGTAGGTCGAGATCAGCTCGTCGATGCGGGGCCGGTGCCGGTCGACGCCCTCGACCAGGGCCGAGGTGTACTCGTTGACCGGCGGCTCGGCCCGCTCGACCCGTTCGGCGAGGACCTTGGCGGCGGGCTCGTCCCGCAGCTCGGCCTCGAACAGGATGTCCAGTGCGCGTCTGCGCGCCTTTCCCCGAGCGGACACCTCAGGCCCGGCCGAGGTACTCGCCGGTGCGCGTGTCGACCTTGACCTTCTCGCCCGTGGTGATGAACAGGGGGACCTTGATCTCGGCGCCGGTCTCCAGGGTGGCGGGCTTGGTGCCGCCGGTGGAGCGGTCGCCCTGCAGGCCCGGCTCGGTCTGGGCGATCGTCAGCTCGACGGCCGCGGGAAGGTCGATGTAGAGGACGTTGCCCTCGTTGATCGCCACGGTGGCGAGGGTGTTCTCCAGGAGGTAGTTGGCGGCGTCGCCGACCGTCGCCCGCGGCACGTTGAGCATGTCGTAGGTCTCGGTGTCCATGAAGACGAACTCGTCGCCGTCGAGGTAGGAGAACTGCATCTCGCGCTTGTCGACGTTGGCCACCTCGACCTTCACGCCGGCGTTGAAGGTCTTGTCGACGACCTTGCCCGAGAGCACGTTCTTCAGCTTGGTGCGGACGAAGGCGCCGCCCTTACCGGGCTTGACGTGCTGGAACTCCACCACGCTCCACAGCTCGCCACCATCGAGCTTGAGCACCAGTCCGGTCTTGAGGTCGTTGGTCGTCGCCACTCGTAATCTCCTGCGTCGTCATGGTCACGCTGAGCTCGGCCACGATCCTGCCCTTTACAGGACCAGCAGCTCCTTGGTCGTGCGGGTGAGGAGTTCCGGGCCGCCGGCACGCGTGACGAGGGTGTCCTCGATCCGGACGCCGCCCCTGCCCTGCAGATAGACCCCGGGCTCGACGGTGATCGGAACTCGATCCTCAAGTCTACCGGCACCAGCGGAACGCAGGAACGGGTCCTCGTGGATCTCCAGGCCGACTCCGTGCCCCAGGCCGTGGCCGAAGTGCTCGCCGTGCCCGGCGTCCTCGATGAGCGTGCGCGCGGCGGCGTCGACCTCGCCGGTGCCGGCCCCGGGGGCGAGCGCGTGCCGCCCGGCCCGCTGGGCGGCCAGGACCAGATCGTACAGCTCGCGCTGCCAGCCGCTCGGGGCGCCGACGGCGACGGTGCGGGTCATGTCGGCGTGGTAGCCGTCGTACAGCGCGCCGAAGTCCATCGTGACCAGGTCGCCGCGCTCGATGGGACGCTCGCCCGGCGAGTGGTGCGGGACCGCTCCGTTCGGCCCGCTCGCCACGATGGTGTCGAAGGCGGGCCCGTCCGCGCCGAGCTCGGCCATGCGCGTGTCCAGGGCGCGGGCGACCTGCCGTTCGGTCATGCCGGGCGCGATCGTGGCCGCGACGTCGGCGAACGCCCGGTCGGTCAGCTCGCAGGCCGTGCGCAGCGACGCGATCTCCGACTCGTCCTTGACCACCCGCAGCAGCTCGACGAGCCGTCCGAGCAGGGGCAGGCCGCCGCCGAGGCGCTGGTACTCGGCGACGGACATGTCGTGCGCCTCGATGCCGGGCCGGTCGGCGAGCTCCACCAGCGCGGCGGTCACGTCCCGACTCTCGAGGACCTCGACGCCGTCGCACACGCGGCGCGCCGTCTCGGTTTGACGCGCTCTCCGGCATGAATGCCGGAGATTCAGCCTATGCCGCACGTGCGGCACTTCTGCGGCTTCCTGCTTCACCGACCTGCGCCACCGAAGCGGTCTTACCGGGTCTCCACAGGCTTTCGAACCCGAAGGCTCCGTTCCCACCCGTCCGGCGGTACCTGACACGAGCAGGCTAACAGACGCCGATCCGCCTTGACGACGGATCGGCTGACGCCCCGAGGCCGTCGTCCCCGGGGCGTCAGCCGTTCGCCAGTTCCTTGACCTTCTCGACCAGCTTCAGGCGCTCGGCGTGGCTCGGGGCGATCGGGGCGACGTTGAGCGTGGTGACACCCGACTCCTTCAGCGCCGCGATGCGGTCCCGGACGAACCCCTCCGGGCCCACCAGGGACATCTTCTCCAGGAGCTCCCGCGGGACGTGCGCGGCGGCCTCGTCCTTCTTGCCCTCCAGGTACAGGTCCTGGATGAGCTCGGCCTCCTTCTCGTACCCGTAGCGCCGGGCCAGGTCGTTGTAGAAGTTCTTGCCCTTGGCGCCCATGCCGCCGATGTACAGCGCGGCCATCGAACGGCCGAGATCCAGCAGGTCCCCGGTGTCGTCGCCGATGGCGAGGAAGGCCTGGGCGATGATGTCCAGCTCGCCGAGCTCGGCGTCCCGCTTGGCCCTGCCCGCCGCCAGCGAGGGGCCCCAGACGTCGGCGGCCTTCTCGGGCACGTAGAAGATCGGCTCCCAGCCTTCGGCCAGCTCGGCGGTCATCTCGACGTTCTTCGGGCCGATGGCGGCGATCACGATGGGGATGCGCGGGCGGACGGGGTGGTTGATCAACTTGAGCGGCTTGCCGAGGCCGGTGCCGCTGCCGGGGGGAAGCGGCAGGGTGTAGTGCGCGCCCTCGTAGGTCAGCCGCTCGCGCCGCCACACCTTGCGGCAGATCTCGATCACCTCGCGGGTGCGGCCGAGCGGCGCGGTGTACGGCACGCCATGGAAGCCCTCGATGACCTGCGGGCCCGAGGCGCCGAGGCCGAGCACGAAACGGCCGTCGGAGACGTAGTCCATGCCGGCGGCGGTCATGGCGAGCAGGGAAGGGGTGCGGGAGTAGATCGGCAGGATGCCCGAGGCGATCTGCAGCCGCTCGGTGCGGGCGGCGATGTAGCCCATCTGACTCACGGCGTCGAAGGTGTACGCCTCGGCGACGAAGATGATGTCCAGCCCGGCGCTCTCGTAGTCGCCCAGCTCGGCCACGGTCTCCTTGAAGCCTCCGGCGTAGTTGAGTGCCATGCCGACGCGCATGCTCGCCCCTTTCACAAGAAAACCGAATGATGTTCTGGTCAGGACAGCGTATCGAGTCGCCCCGTCCCTTCCAACCCGCCCCGTGGCGGCGCCAGGGCCAGGAGCCTGCGGAGGTCCTCGGGGGTGTCGATGTCGGCGGGGTCGCCCGCGTCGTCGCAGGGGACGAGCGTGATCAGGTCCAGGTGGGCGCGCAGGAAGGGGCGGGCGCCGGCGTCCCCGGTGGCCAGCCGCCGTACCTCGGCGAAGTGCTCCGCGCCGATCATCACGGGGTTGCGCCGCGCGCCGCCGTAGGTGGCCACCGCCACCGCCGCACCCGCCGCCCGCGCCTCGGCCAGCCGGCGCACGGCCTCGGCGCGGACGAGCGGCTGGTCGGCCAGCGCCACCACGACGGCCCCGGCCGACGGGGGCACCGCGTCCAGTCCCGCGCGCAGCGACGACCCCATGCCGGTCGCCCAGTCCGGGTTGCGGACGACGATCACACCCTGGTCATCGAGGCCGCCGATCCGGCCGGCCGCCGCGCCGAGGACCACGATCACCGGACGGCAGCCGCCGTCGCGCAGCAGGCGCGCCCCGCGGTCGGCCAGCCGCTCCCCCTGGAACTCCAGCAGCGCCTTGGGCGTGCCCAGCCGGGTGCCCGCCCCGGCCGCGAGCAGCAGCCCGGCGCACGGCGCGCCCGCGCTCACCCGGCGTCCCGCCCGGCGGGAGCCTCGCCGTGGATACGGCCGGTCGTGTCGGTGAGCGCGCGGCCCGAGCCGCCCCAGCGGAGCCGGATCAGCTCGGCGGCGATCGAGACGGCGGTCTCCTCGGGGGTGCGCGCGCCGAGGTCGAGGCCGATCGGGGAGCGCAGCCGGGCCCGTTCGTCCTCGGTCAGGCCCGCCTCGCGCAGGCGCGCCATGCGGTCGTCGTGGGTGCGCCGCGACCCCATCGCGCCGACGTACCCGGCGCGGGTGCGCAGGGCGACCTCCAGCAGCGGCACGTCGAACTTGGGGTCGTGGGTGAGCACGCAGATGACCGTGCGCTCGTCCACGTACGTGGCCGACAGGTAGTCGTGCGGCCACTTGACGATCACCTCGTCGGCCTCGGGGAAGCGCTTGGCCGTCGCGAACACCGGCCGGGCGTCGCACACGACGACGTGGTAGCCGAGGAACTTGCCGATCCTGGCGACGGCGGCGGCGAAGTCGATGGCCCCGAAGACCAGCATGCGCGGCGGCGGGGCGAAGGAGTGGACGAACACCGCGAGGTCGTCCAGCCGCCGCTCGCCCTGCGGCCCGTACCTGCGCACGCCGGTCAGGCCCTGGGCGAGCATGCCGCGCGCGTCGTCGTCCACGGCGGCGTCGAGCCTGGCCGGGCCGAGCGACCCGGACGCGCGGCCCGGCCACACCACCCTGCGCGCCCCGGCGCGCCCGGGCCCGGACACGATCGTCGCCACCGCGACCGCCTCCCGGCGGCGGACGGACGCGGCGATCTCGCCGAGCTCGGGGAAGTCCTTCGCCGACACCGGCTCGACGAGGACGTCGATGATCCCGCCGCAGGTCAGGCCGACGGAGAAGGCGTCGTCGTCGCTCACGCCGTAGCGGCGCAGCACGGGCCTGCCGTCGGCCACGACCTCCTGGGCGAGTTCGTACACCGCGCCCTCGACGCAGCCGCCGGACACGCTG
Organism: Sphaerisporangium sp. NPDC051017; assembly: GCF_040683095.1. Classification (NCBI taxonomy): domain Bacteria; kingdom Bacillati; phylum Actinomycetota; class Actinomycetes; order Streptosporangiales; family Streptosporangiaceae; genus Sphaerisporangium; species Sphaerisporangium sp. NPDC051017. The sequence goes on along the minus strand of NZ_JBFBCI010000020.1, from coordinate 21,828 downwards.
CCGACCGCCTCCTCGCCGAGGACGGCCATGGACGCGCCGGGCGGCCTCGGCGCGCTGCGGAAGGTCTCCACCACGGTGGCCAGGCCGAACCGCTCGCCGGCCTCCCACCACCGCACGATCTGCGTCAGCACGTCACGCATGGGACAGCCTTTCCGCGAGCTCCTCGAAGGCGGCCAGGCTGTGCCCGGCGACGAACGCCCCGATGTGCGGCAGGGCGGCGCGCATGCCGCCGGTCAGCGGCTGGTAGCCCTCTTGGCCCTTGTGCGGGTTCACCCACACCACGCGGTGGGCGAGCCGCGACAGCCTGGCCATCTGCAGCCCGAGCAGGGACGGGTCGCCGCGCTCCCAGCCGTCGGAGGCGATCACGACGATGGCCCCCCTGGCGCCCGAGCCCCGGTCCAGGAACCGCTTCAGCTCGTCGCCGAGCCGGGTGCCGCCGCTCCAGTCGGGGATGGCGGCCGACACCTCGCGCATGGCCGTGGCCGGGTCGCGGTGGCGCAGCTCGGCGGTGACGCGCGTGAGGCGGGTGCCGACGCTGAAGACCTCGGTGGCGCGCGGCTCGCGGCGCACCAGGGCGTGGGCGAGGCGCAGCAGCGTGTCGGCGTACGGGGCCATGGACCCGCTGACGTCGACCAGCAGCACCACGCGGCGTGGCCGCACCCGGCGGGACCTGCGGCTGAGGCGGGCGACCTCGCCGCCCCTGCGCAGGGTCTCACGCATGGTGCGCCGGGGGTCGAGCCTGCCCCGGTGGGACGGCGTGAGGCGGCGCGTGCGGCGCGGCTCCCGGGGCGCGCGCAACAGCGCGAGCATGCGGTGGATCTCGGCGAGCTCGGCGGCGGTCATGCGGGCGACGTCGCGGTGGCGGAGCACCTCGACCGCGCTGGCGGTGGCGGCCGGCGCCTCGTCCCCGCCGGCGTCGCCGTCGCCGTTCGCGTCCGAGGCGAGGGTGTGGCGCACGACGGTGATCGTGGGCGGGGCGGGACGGCCGGGGCGGGCGCGCTCGCCGCCGAAGTAGGCGGCGAAGCAGCGGTCGTAGCGGGGCAGGTCGTCGGGGCCCGCGCACATGGTGAGACGGCCGGCCCAGTAGACGGCCCGGCGGTCGGTGACGTCCAGGTGCGCGGCGGCGCGGAGCATGTTCTGGGTGCGCTCGTGGTCGGCAGGGACCCCGGCGGCGCGCAACGTGCGCGCGAAGCCGGTCAGCGTGGCCACCAGCCCGTCGCGGCCGTCCCCGTCGCCCGAGGCGGTGAGGGCGTCGCGGCGCGGCGGTTCAGCCACGGCGCAGCAGCCCGTTCGCCAGCACGGCCTGCTGGTCCTCGCGGTACTTCAGCAGTGCGCCGAGGGTGGAGGCGGCGAGGCCGGGGTCCAGGTCACGGGCGCCGAGCGTGAGCAGGGCCTCGGCCCAGTCGAGGGTCTCGGCGATGCCGGGCGGCTTGACCAGTCCCGCCGCGCGCAGGCGCCCGGCGGCGGCCGCCACCTGGGAGGCGAGCGCCTCGGTGCAGGCGGGCAGCCGCCGCCGCAGGATGGCGACCTCCCGCTCGAAGGAGGGGTGCTCCAGCCAGTGGTAGAGGCAGCGCCGCTTGAGGGCGTCGTGGACGTCGCGGGTGCGGTTGGAGGTGACGACGACCACGGGCGGCGTTACGGCGCGCACGGTGCCGAGCTCGGGGATGGAGATGGTGAAGTCGGACAGCACCTCCAGCAGGAACGCCTCGAACTCGTCGTCGGCCCTGTCGATCTCGTCCACGAGCAGCACGCTGGGCTGGGTCTCCAGCGCCCTGAGCAGGGGCCGGGCGAGCAGGAACCGGCGGTCGTACAGCTCGCCCTCCAGGCGGCCGGCCTCGGCGGCGCCGGTGGCCCCCGTGGCCTCGGCGGCCTTGAGGTGGAGCAGTTGCCGGGCGAAGTCCCAGTCGTACAGGGCCTGCGCGGCGTCCAGGCCCTCGTAGCACTGCAGGCGGATCAGCGGGGCGCCGAGGACGGCCGCGAGGGTCTTGGCCAGCTCGGTCTTGCCGACCCCGGCCTCGCCTTCGAGGAACAGCGGCCTGCCCATCTTCAGCGCGAGGAAGCACGCCGTGGCGAGCCCCTCGCCGGCCAGGTAGGCGTGCGCGTCGAGAAGCTCGGCGAGCGCGCCCGGAGTGGGGATGTCGGCCGCTCGTAGTGCCCTGTTCACCACCTCATCAGATTACGCGTCACCTGGCGCCCCGGCGCTCTCGCGCATATCCTATTTACTTGGTAGGAAATTGGTTCAATGACATCGCGAAGAAGGACGCCCGATGAGCCTGAGGTTCCACTGGTTCCTGCCCACCTCCGGGGACAGCCGGTCGATCTTCGGCGGCGGCCACGGCCTCCAGCGCGGCCACGGCAAGGCCGCCGCGACCGCCTTCCGCCCGCCGTCGATCGACTACCTCGGGCAGATCGCCCGGTCGGCCGAACAGCTCGGCTTCGAGGCCGTGCTGACCCCGACCGGCACCTGGTGCGAGGACGCCTGGCTGGTCACCGCCGCGCTCACCCAGCAGACCAGGACCCTGAAGTTCCTCGTCGCGTTCCGTCCCGGCTTCGTCTCCCCCACGCTCGCCGCGCAGATGGCCGCGACCTACCAGCGCATCTCCGGCGGCCGGCTGCTGCTCAACGTCGTCACCGGCGGGGAGACGGCCGAGCAGCGCCGGTTCGGCGACCACCTGTCCAAGGACGAGCGGTACGCCCGCACCGACGAGTTCCTGTCCGTCGTGCGCGGCGCGTGGAGCGGCACGCCGTACGACCTCACCGGCGTCCACTACCAGGTGGAGGGCGCGACCGTGGCCGAGGTGCCCTCACCCGTCCCCGAGCTGTACTTCGGGGGGTCGTCCGCGGCGGCGGGACGGGTCGCGGCCAAGCACGTCCAGACCTACCTCACCTGGGGAGAGCCGCCCGCGCAGGTCGCCGAGAAGATCGCCTGGGTGCGGGGACTGGCCGCCGAGGAGGGGCGGACGCTGCGGTTCGGCATCCGGCTGCACGTCATCACCCGGGACACCTCCGAGGAGGCGTGGGCCGAGGCGGGCCGCCTGCTCGCGGCGCTGGACCCCGAGGACGTCCGCACCGCGCAGCAGACGCTGGCGCGCAGCGACTCCGTGGGCCAGAAGCGCATGCTGGCCCTGCACGAGGGCTTCCGGCGCGACGGCGGCGGCGTCCACGACCTGGAGATCCACCCCGGGCTGTGGGCGGGCATCGGGCTGGTGCGCGGCGGCGCGGGCACGGCGCTGGTCGGCAGCCACTCCGAGGTGGCCGACCTCATCGAGGAGTACGCCACCCACGGCCTGACCGAGTTCGTCCTGTCCGGCTACCCCCACCTGGAGGAGGCCTACTGGTTCGGCGAGAGCGTCCTGCCCGAGCTGCGCCGCCGCGGGGTTCTGGGCCGCGGGGTTCTGGACGGAGGGGCCCCGGCGGTCCGCCTCTCCGCCTGAAGCGGTCCCTTCACACGCGTCGCCCGCCGCCCCCGGGGATCGTTCCCCGGGGGCGGTGGCGTGTCGCCGGCCGTCCGGGGGCGCGTCGAGGGGGGCCCAATCTTCTCCGTTGCCGGTACCGGACACGCGTTCCCGCCCGCGGAGCCGACGGAATGTGCCTGAATCACTTCGGTGAGTCATCCACGGGCCCTCGGGCACCGAATGGGACCTGAACGCGAATCTCACGTTCTGTAAGCACGATCTTGACTCGGGTCACCGGCGAAGGGAAGCTGTCATCGTGACTCTCACCTGTGAAGCCTCATGGCGATCGTGAAGCGCCTGACGCTCGCCGAGGTGCGGCTGCGCCACGGCAGAACGTGGGAGATCCTGGACTTTTACGGCGGATGGGTCGCCTACCGGCGAAACCTTTGGTCGACCACCGCCACCCGGTTCGGCGTGTCCAACGTGCTGGGCGCCGACGACCTGGACGAGCTGGCCCGCCAGCTCGACGAGCAGGCCACCGCCGAGTCCCGCCGCAAAAGCCGCTACCCCCCACTCCCCCTCGACGACGCATAGCTTGTTCGCGCCCCGAACACGCCGAGCGGGAGGCGCGGCCATACACACGGCTAGCTCCGGTCGGGGGCCTCGCCGTATTTGTGGATCAGTGCGCGCAGTTCCGCCACCGCTTTGTGCGAGCGGTCCTTCTCGGTGCCCTGGATGCCCATGGCGCCCACGCTGGAGCCGTCGGCCAGGTCCAGCTTGGGCCAGGGCTCGCCGTCCGGCAGCGTCACGCCGAGCACCTCGGGCCACTCGTAGCGGTGGACGCGAATGGCGTTCACGACCGTGACGCCACGCTCGTCGGCCTCGACCCGCAGGCGCCCGAGCAGGTGCAGGATGAACGCGACCAGGCACGCGAACAGCACCAGGCCGATCTTGTCGGGCAGCTTGAACGGCGGTGGCAGCACCACCGCGAGCACGACCGAGCCTGCCACCATGACCGTGGCGGCGGCGTACGCCATGACGCGGGCGCGGCGAGGCCGCCAGATCACCGGCAGCGACGGCGGCGGCAGGTCGGGCTCAGGCACGGCGGGCACGGCGGGTGGATCGGCAGGGCAAGGTCTCATCCTTTCAGGTCGCGCAGGACCAGCGCGGTCTCGAGCGCCGCGACCGTGGCCTCGTACCCCTTGTCCTCGTGACTGCCGGGCAGACCGGCCCGGTCGATGGCTTGATCAAGGTTGTCACATGTCAGGACCCCGTTGCCCACCGGAGTCGACTCGTCCAGCGACACCCTGGTCAGTCCGGATGTGACCGAATCGCACACGTACTGGAAGTGCGCCGTCTCGCCCCGGACGACCACGCCGAGCGCCACCACGGCGTCGTGCCGCCGGGCCATGGCCTGGGCCACGACCGGCACCTCCAGGGAGCCCGCCACCCGGACGGTGACCCGGGACGCCCCGCAGTCGTCCGCCGCCCGCTCGGCACGGGCCACGAGCTGGTCGGTGATCCGCTCGTGCCAGCGGGCGGCGACGATGCCGACCGTGAGGCCCTCGGCGCGCACGGCCTCGGCCGCGGGCCTTCCTTCGCCGCTCATCGGACTCCTTCGATGTGGTGGCCGAGCCTGTCGCGTTTGGCCGTGAGGTATTTGATGTTGTACTCGTTGGCGGACACCGGCATGGGCTCGCGCCCGACGACCTTGATGCCGTATCCGTCCAGGCCACGCACCTTGGCCGGGTTGTTCGTCAGCACCCGCGCCGACTTGACCCCGAGGTCGGCGAGCATCTGGCCCGCGTTGGAGAACTCCCGCGCGTCCACCGGGAGCCCCAGCTCCAGGTTGGCGTCCACGGTATCGCTGCCGTTGTCCTGCAGGCTGTACGCCTTGAGCTTGGCCAGCAGGCCGATGCCGCGTCCCTCGTGCCCGCGCAGGTAGACGATCACGCCCCTGCCCTCGGCGGCGACCGCGCGCATGGCGTGGTCGAGCTGCACGCCGCAGTCGCAGCGCAGCGAGCCGAGCACGTCCCCGGTCAGGCACTCGGAGTGCGCGCGGACCAGCACGTTCTCGCCGTCGCCGAGGTCGCCGTAGACCAGGGCGATGTGCTCGCCGCCGTCGATGCCGCTGGCGTAGCCGTACGCACGCCAGATGCCGTACTTGTTAGGGATGTCGGTGGCGGCCACCCGGGAGACGACCTTCTCGGTGCGCCGCCGGTGCTCCACGAGCTGCTCGATGGAGACCAGCGCCAAGCCGTGCTCGTCGGCGAACCGGCGCAGCTCGGGCAGGCGTGACATCGTGCCGTCGTCGTTGACGACCTCGGCGAGCACGCCCGCCGGGGTGAGCCCGGCCAGCCGGGCCAGGTCGATCGACGCCTCGGTGTGGCCCCGGCGGGCGAGCACCCCGCCCGCGTGGTAGCGCAGGGGGAAGATGTGGCCGGGCCGCACCAGCTCGAACGACTCGGTGGCCGAGTCGGCGAGCGTGCGGATGGTCTTGGCCCGGTCGGCGGCCGAGATGCCGGTGGTCACGCCGTCGCGGGCGTCCACGCTGATCGTGTACGCCGTGCGCAGGCGCTCGCGGTTGTTCTGGACCATCAGGGGCAGGCCCAGGCGGTCCAGGTCCTCGCCCAGCATGGGGACGCAGATCACGCCGCTGGTGTAGCGGATGGTGAAGGCCAGCAGCTCCGGGGTCGCCTTGGAGGCGGCGAAGATGATGTCGCCCTCGTTCTCGCGGTTCTCGTCGTCCACCACGATGACCGGTCTGCCGTCGCGGATGTCGTCGATCGCGCGCTCGATCGGGTCGAGCTTGATGTCGTCCATGCCGTGGTTCTCGCTGCCGTTCGTGCCGTGGTTCATGGTGTTGTGGGTAATGATGTTGCGGTTCATGCCGTGGCCACCTCCAGGCTGCGGCCGGCGTACTGCCGCCGCCACTCGCGGACCCCGAGCAGGACCATGACGAAGAAGACGCCGTACACCACGGCGGACACGTACAGCCCGGACCAGTAGGCCAGGGGCACGCCGACCAGGTCGACGGCCACCCAGATCCACCAGAAGTCGATCAGCGCCCTGCCCTGGGCGTAGGTCGCGATGGCGCTGCCGACGAAGATGTAGGCGTCCGGCCAGGGCGCCCAGGACCAGCCGGTGGCCATGAAGAACCAGGCGACCAGGCCGGTGGCCGCGACCATGACGGCGATCAGCGTGAGGCGCTCGCGCAGGGTTCCGGGCCGTACGGCCAGCGCCTCTCCGCCCCGGGTTCCGCGCACCCATTTGACCCAGCCGTAGACGGCGAGCGCGGCGAACATCGCCTGCTTCAGCGCGTTGCCGGTGATGTGGGCCTGCAGGGACGCGGCCAGCAGCAGGATGGATGACGCGAACTGCACCGGCCAGGTCCAGATGGTGCGCCTGATCGCCAGCCACACGGTCGCGAGCGCGCCGATGTTGCCGACCAGGTCGATCCACAGGACGTGCTGGCCGAACACCTCGAAACCCGCCTGGGTCCAGCCGCTCATGCCCGCCCCTCGGCGTGCGCGCCGACGAGCTTCTCGACGTACTTGGCGATCACGTCGACCTCGAGGTTGACCGGGTCGCCGGGCCGCTTGAAACCGAGGGTGGTGAGCTCCAGCGTGGTCGGGATCAGGCTGACCGAGAACTCGCCGTCCCGGACGTCCACGACGGTCAGGCTGACGCCGTCGACCGCGATGGACCCCTTCTCGACCACGTAGCGGGCGAGCCCCGGCGGCAGGGACACGCGCACGACCTCCCAGTGCTCGGCCGGCTCCCGCGCGATGATCGTGCCGGTGCCGTCGACGTGGCCCTGGACGATGTGGCCGCCGAGCCGCTGGTCCGCGCGGACGGCACGCTCCAGGTTCACGCGCGTCCCCGGGGTGAGGGCACCGAGCGAGCTGCGGTCGAGCGTCTCCTTCATCACGTCGGCGGTGAAGGCGTCCTCTGTGGCGTCCACGACGGTCAGGCAGACGCCGTTGACGGCGATCGACTCGCCATGCCGGGCACCGTCGGCGACGACCTTCCCCCGGATCGTGAGGCGCGCCGCGTCGGGCAGCGCCTCCACGCCGGTGAGCTCGCCGAGCTCCTCAACGATTCCAGTGAACATCAACGCTCCTTGTGCGTGCGGCCGGGAGCAGCCGGAGCTCGGGCCGATCAGATCCTGCGAGAGGAAGCAACCCGGAAGGGGCGTGGCGTCTTCCGCCGCGTCCGCCGCGAGGGGCGCGCGGACGCGAGGGGATCAGGAGAGGAGAGAGGGAACGGCGCCCGAGAACGGCGCGTGGGCCCACGCGCGTGGTGACGTCCGGTCGGCGCATCCCGTCCCCTTCCTCGCCAGCGGCTACGACTGCCACTGCGGGCCCCGGGGTGAACGGGTGCGGCGCGCGAGCACACCACACAGATGCCCGGCGGCACCGAGCCGCCGGACGCGCGCGCTTCCTCCCATCCGGACTTTAACCGTCGGTCCCGGAATTCCACCGGGTCCACCGGCCGATGGACTCGGCCGGGTCGCGGACTGTCACCGCCGGTTCGGAATTTCACCGACCCCGGAGCACGCTGCTCTGCTCTCAGTGTGCCATACCACGCAAAGAGGGCGTAACCCTCGACACCCCTAGATAACCAAGCGATTGCTTGCTGGGGTCACCACAGCTCGGAGGGGTCCCACCGGATGACCGGATCTTCACCAGATGGACCGATTTGACGGATGTCGGCGGATAATCCGCTGATATCGTCATATCCACGTCTTGCTTGTGTCACAAAATCGTGACACTTGAAATTGCGTGTAATGTGCAGTGTGTCCTAGCCAATCGACGCAGGTCAAGGGGCTGGCGGACACAACCTGATTGACATTGCACAACGAACGGCGAAATCGTGTAAAGGATGCGTCCGGGACATTGACCGGCAGGTAATAAATTGCCAAGGTTCCCTCAAGTCACGATTTACCGCGATCGATCTCTGGTGGCACCCGCACAATGACACTCCCCTCACAGGCCGCGACCGAGCCCGGATCCGACCCCGTCGGCGATGCCTCGGCCCAGGCCGCAGAGACGGGCGGCTCCGCCCTCGTGGGCCGCTCGCCGGCCCAGCTCATGTGGCGGCGATTCCGCCGGGACCGCACCGGCGTCGTATCCGCCTGTATCGTGGCGTTCTTCTTCCTGGTGGCGCTCCTGGCCCCGTTGATCGCGTGGCTGTACGGCAAGGACGCGTACACGACCTACGGGCAGAACGTCCCCGGACTGCTCAACGAGTACGGCTACCCGATCGCCCCCAACGGCGGCGTGAGCGGGGAGTTCTGGTTCGGCCTGGAGCCCGGGCTCGGCCGCGACGTGTTCATGCAGCTCGTGTACGGCATCCGCACGTCGCTGTCCATCGCGATCATCGTCGCGATCGTCACGACGTTCATCGGCGTGGTCATGGGCATCTGGTCGGGGTACGCCGGCGGCAAGACCGACTACGTCATCGGCCGGATCATCGACACGCTGCTGGCCTTCCCCTCGCAGCTGTTCCTCATCGTGTTCCTGCCCGTCGTCGAGGCCGCGTTCGTCTCCCCCGACGAGGAGACGCCCGTGTGGCTGCGCTACGTCTCCATCTGCGTGGTGCTGACCGTCCTCGGATGGGCGACGATCTCGCGGCTGCTGCGCTCCCAGGTGCTCTCGCTGCGCGAACGCGAGTTCATCGAGGCCGCCAAGGTCACCGGCGCCTCCCCCGCACGGATCATCTTCAAGGAGCTGCTGCCCAACCTCTGGACGCCCATCATCATCCAGTCCACCCTCGCGCTGCCGCTGTACGTCGGCGCGGAGGCGGGCCTGGGCTTCCTCGGCGTCGGCATGACCGAGCCCACCCCGGACTGGGGCCGCATGTTCCTGGTGGGCTCCAACGTCTACCACCAGGACATCACCTACCTCGTCTTCCCCGGCGTCTCCATGGTGATCTTCGTCGTCGCGTTCAACCTGCTCGGAGACTCCCTCAGGGACGCCTTCGACCCCAAGACCCGGCGATGAGCCGCACCACTCTCCTCTCCGCCGACCTGCCTCGCAGGGGCGGCTTGTAATGATCAGGAAGGGCGATATGACAGTCTCACGCAGGAGGGCCACCGCGGCGGCGGCGATCCTCACGGCCGGGGCCCTCGCACTGGCCGGGTGCGCCAAGGGCGGAGGCGGCGGGCCCGCCGCGACGGGAAGCAGCGGCGGCGCGGCCACGCCGACCAAGCCGCTGGAGAACAAGGCCGTCAGCTCGATCACCGTGGGCACCGCGGCCGACTCGACCGGCCCCGCGACCCCCGTCCCGGGCGCGAAGCCCGGCGGCACGGTGAACATGATCGACCGTGACGACTTCTCCCACCTCGACCCGGCCCGCGTGTACCTCAACTACAACGCCACCGCGTCCTCGCTGTTCACCCGCCAGCTCACCGGCTACCGCAGGGGCGCCGACGGCATCAAGCTGGTCGGCGACCTCGCCACCGACACCGGCACCACCACCGACGGCGGCAAGACGTGGACGTTCACGCTCAAGGACGGCCTGAAGTGGCAGGACGGCACCCCGATCACCTCGGCCGACATCAAGTACAGCGTTGAGCGCCTCTACGCGCCGTTCATCACCGAGGGGCCGACCTACCTGCAGCAGTGGCTGGTCAAGGGTGACTACCGCAAGGCGTACGAGGGCCCGTACAACGGCAAGTCGCTGGACGCGGTCGAGACGCCCGACGACAAGACCGTGGTCTTCCACCTGCAGGACCCGCACCCGGACCTGAACTTCACCCTGGCCATGACCGGCTACGGAGCCGTGCCGAAGGCGCAGGACACCAAGGAGAAGTACGACAAGAAGCCCTTCTCCTCCGGGCCGTACCAGATCGTCAGCCATGTGACCGACAAGTCCTTGGACTTGGAGCGCAACCCGAACTGGGACCCGAAGACGGACCCGATCCGCAACGCCTACCCCGAGAAGTGGCACATGGAGTTCGGCGTGCAGGCGCAGAACTCCACCGAGCGCTTCCTCGCCGACTCCGGCGCGGACAAGACGGCGATGACGTTCCACAACGCCGTCGCCGCCGAGCGCGTGCAGGAGGTCCTGGGCAACGCCGAGGCGATGAAGCGGTCCATCCAGGGCCTGACGCCGTTCACCACGTTCTACAACCTCAACACCAAGCGGCTGACGGACGTGAAGGTCCGCCAGGCGATCACCAAGGCCTGGCCGGCCAAGCAGCTCCAGCTCATCTCCGGCGGCGAGGTCAACACCGGCAAGATCGCCACCACCGTCATGAGCCCGACCGTTCTCGGCTACGAGCCGTTCGACCTGTACGGCGTGCTGGCCAAGCCGAACGGCGACCCCGAGGCCGCCAAGGCGCTGCTGAAGGAGGCCGGGCAGCCGAACCCCACGGTCGTCTACGCCTACAACCAGACGCCGACGCAGGAGAAGATCACCGTCGCGATCAAGGACGCGCTGACCAAGGCGGGCTTCAACGTCGTGGCCAAGCCGCTCAACCCGGCGACCTTCTACGACGCCATCGGCCCGGTGGACAACAAGTACGACATCTACTGGGGCGGCTGGGCCGCCGACTGGCCGACCGGCTCGACCGCGATCCAACCGCTCTTCGACGGCAGGCTGATCGCCGACAACGCCTCGAACTACAGCCACCTCAATGTCCCGGAGATCAACGACGCGATCGACGCCGCGAACAAGATCACCGACGCGGCCGAGGCGGGCAAGGCGTGGGCGGCCGTCGACAAGAAGATCATGGAGCAGGCGGCCATCGTCCCCGAGTACTACCAGACCTACTTCGGTCTGTACGGCTCGGGCCTGGGCGGGGTGGAGTTCGACCCCATCCAGGGTGAGCAGTCCCCGCTCAACGTCTACGTCAAGTAGCCTCCACCGCCGCCGCCCGGGCGACCCGTCCGGGCGGCGGCGCGGGCCCTCACATTCCGCCGGCAAGAAAAGAAGCACGAGGTCATGTTCCGGTTCATCGTACGCCGACTCATCGGCGCCGCCGTGATCATGCTGATCATCAGTGCCGTCACGTTCTTCCTCTTCTACGCGATCCCCCGCGACCCCGCGCGCGCGTTCTGCGGGAAGATCTGCTCCCCCACGAACCTGGAACTGATCCGGCACAATCTCGGCATGGACGACCCGCTGTTCGTGCAGTACTGGCACTGGCTGACGGGCATCTTCACCGGACGCGACCTCGTCCAGTTCGGCGCGTGCGCCGCCCCCTGCCTCGGCTACTCCTTCGCCACGCAGGAGCCCGTCTTCGCCGCGATCCTCGACCGCTTCCCGGTGACCGTCTCGGTGACCATCGGCGCGGCGGTGGTGATCCTCTCGTTCGGCATCATCACCGGCATGATCGCCGCCTGGCAGCAGGGCAAGCCGCTCGACAAGATCGCGAGCACGTCGTCGGTGATCGGCGCGTCCCTGCAGATCTACTTCGTCGGGCCGCTGGTGGTGTTCTTCGTCGTGGACAGCATGGGGTTGCTCCCCCGCCCGTCCTACATCCCCTTCACCGAGAATCCGGCCGGGTGGTTCGTCCACCTGCTGATCCCATGGGTCGTGCTGTCGATCATCTTCACCGCCAACTACACGCGCATGACGCGGTCGGTGATGGTCGAGCAGCTCGCCGAGGACTACGTGCGCACCGCCCGGGCCAAGGGCATGTCGGGCCGCACCGTCTTCCTGCGGTTCGCCTGGCGCGGAGCCATGATCCCCATCGTGACCATCTTCGGCGTCGACCTCGCCACCCTCCTCGGCGGGACGATCATCACCGAGCAGACGTTCACTCTGCACGGCATCGGCGAACTCGCCGTGCGCGCCGTGCAGAACACCGACCTGCCGATGCTGCTCGGCGTCACCCTCGTGGGGGCCTTCGCGATCGTCATCCTCAACATCGTCGTGGACCTCCTCTACGCCGTCATCGACCCCCGCGTCAGGCTCGGCTGACCGGCATGCGCGCACACCGTACGACCCGAAGGAGCAGCGAGTGACCACCGTGACCTGGGACCGCGAGCCGGCGACACCGCGTGGTCCCGGGACGTTCCTGTCGGTCCGCGACCTGTCGGTCGAGTTCTCCACCGAGGACGGCGTCGTCCACGCGGTGGACTCGCTGTCGTTCGACCTCCAGAAGGGCACGACGCTCGGCATCGTCGGCGAGTCCGGGTCGGGCAAGTCGGTGTCGAACCTGGCGATCCTCGGCCTGCACGACCCGGCGTACACCAAGCTGGGCGGGGAGATCTGGCTGGAGGACCAGGACCTGCTGCGCGCCGGCCGCTCCACGATGGAGAGGCTGCGCGGCAACCGCATCGCGATGATCTTCCAGGACCCGCTGACCTCGCTGTCGCCGTACCACACCGTCGGACGGCAGATCTCCGAGGTCTACCGCAAGCACAAGGGCGCGAGCCGGGCCGAGGCGCGGGCGCGGGCCGTCGAGATGCTGGAGCGCGTGGGCATCCCCCACGCCAGGACACGGGTGGACGACTACCCGCACCAGTTCTCCGGCGGCATGCGCCAGCGCGTCATGATCGCCATGGCGCTGGTCTGCGACCCTGACCTGCTCATCGCCGACGAGCCGACGACGGCGCTGGACGTCACCGTCCAGGCGCAGATCCTCGACCTGCTGAAGGACCTGCAGCAGCAGTTCGGCACGTCGATCATCCTCATCACCCACGACCTCGGCGTCGTGGCCACCACCGCGCACAACGTGCTGGTGATGTACGCCGGCCGGGCCGTCGAGCAGGGCACCACGCACGAGGTGCTGCGCGAGCCCCGCCACCCCTACACCTGGGGACTGCTCGGCTCGATGCCGAAGCTCACCTCCAACGTGGACCTCCCGCTCCTGCCCGTGCGCGGCACCCCGCCTAGCCTGCTCAACCCGCCGCCCGGCTGCCCCTTCCACCCCCGGTGCGACCACCGCCGGCTGGTGGGAGGCGACGCCTGCGCCACCGAGCGGCCCGAGCTGTCCCCCGCCGAGGGCCACCGCGACGCCTGCTACCTGACGCTCGCCCAGAAGCGGGAAACCTTCGACGGCAAGATCAAGGAACGACTGTGACCGAGACCCTGCTGGAGCTGTCCGGCCTGACCAAGCACTTCCCCGTCCTCGGCGGGCTGGTCTTCAAGCGCCAGATCGGGCGCGTGCACGCGGTGGACGGCATCGACCTGACCGTCGGCGCGGGCGAGACGCTCGGCCTCGTGGGCGAGTCCGGCTGCGGCAAGTCCACCACCGGGCGGCTGGTGGCACGGCTGCTGGAGCCGACCGCCGGCAGCATCCTGTACAAGGGCAGGGACATCGCGCACGCGAGCCGCCGCGAGCTCAAGCCCATCCGGCCCGAGATCCAGATGATCTTCCAGGACCCGTACTCGTCGCTGAACCCCCGGCACACCGTCGGCGCGATCATCAGCGGCCCCATGGAGGTCAACGGCATCGAGCCGCCGGGCGGGCGGCAGAAGCGCGTCCGCGAACTGCTGGAGATCGTCGGGCTCAACCCCGAGCACTACAACCGGTTCCCGCACGAGTTCTCCGGCGGCCAGCGCCAGCGCATCGGCGTCGCCCGCGCGCTCGCCCTGGAGCCCAAGCTCATCGTCGCCGACGAACCGGTGTCCGCGCTGGACGTCTCGATCCAGGCGCAGGTGATCAACCTGCTGCAGCAGCTCCAGCGGGACCTCGGCATCGCGTTCCTGTTCATCGCGCACGACCTCGCGGTGGTGCGGCACTTCTCGCAGCGCGTCGCCGTGATGTACCTCGGCAAGATCGTCGAGGTGGGCGACCGGGCGTCGATCTACGAACGCCCGCGCCACCCGTACACCCACGCCCTGCTGTCCGCCGTCCCCGAGGTCGAGTTTCCCGCGGACGGCCCCGAACCGGCCGGGCGCATCCGCCTCACCGGCGACGTCCCCTCCCCCATCGACCCCCCGTCCGGCTGCCGCTTCCGCACCCGCTGCTGGAAGGCCCAGGACAAGTGCGCCACCGAGGAGCCCCCGCTCGTCCGCCTGGAGGGCAACCACGAGGGCCACCTCACCGCCTGCCACTTCCCCGAGGCCCCCACCCCCCACGGCAAGGACATCGTCCTCGACCCCGCCCTGGCCTGAGTCCCCGGCCGCCCTGACCTGACCCACCGCGCGCGGATGATCGTGACGGCATAGGTTCGCCCTAGAAGGTCCAGCCCGATCGACGGCGGGGAGGCCGCAATGACAGCACCCCAGCTCCAGGGAAAGAAGGCCGTGGTCACCGGAGGGTCCCGGGGCATCGGCAGGGCGATCGTCGAGCGGCTCGCCCGCGACGGCGCCGAGGTCGTGTTCAGCTACGCGAGCAACGCGCAGGCGGCGGCCGAGGTGGAGAAGGCCGTGAAGTCCGCGGGCGGCGGCGCGCACGCCGTCCGGATCGACCTCGCCGACCCGGGTGCCGCCGAGCGCCTGATGGAACTCGCCGAGGAACGCCTCGGGCCGGTGGACATCATCGTGAACAACGCCGCGATGAGCTTCACCCCGACCCCGATCGCCGACCTGGACGAGGACCTCTACGACCGCGCCATGACGGTCAACGCCAGGTCCGTCTTCCTCACCACCCGTTACGCCGCCCGACACATGCCCGACGGCGGGCGGATCATCAACATCTCGACGCTGAACACCATCCGCCCGGCCCCCGGCATCGCCCCGTACGCCGCCAGCAAGGGCGCCCTGGAACAGCTGACGGCCGTCGCCGCAGTGGAACTGGGCCCGCGCGGCATCACCGTGAACACCGTCTCCCCCGGCGCCACCGACACCGACCTCCTCCGCAGCACCAACCCCGAGGAAGCCCTGACGACCGTCGCGGCCATCACCCCCCTACGCCGCCTCGGCCACCCGTCCGACGTGGCGGATGTGGTCGCCTTCCTGGCCGGCCCCGACGCCCGCTGGCTAACCGGCCAAAACCTCCACGCCACCGGCGGCCTAGCCTGATCCCCGCCTCGGTACCGTGGAACCGTCAGGGGCTCTCGACCAGCACTTTCTGCCTGACCAGGGGCCCATAGCAATGGCCGAAAGTATCGGCCCGCCTCCTCAACTCCTTCAAGAACATCATCTCGAAACTCTCGTCCACGATCTCGGAGCCCATCGCGAGAATCCGCTCGAACGCCTGCATCAGTTTCCGCAGGATCGGCAGGTCTCCTGCCTCCAGGGCGGGAATGAAAAGAGCCTCCCAAATTTCGAGAAAGTACATGTAAGGGTTGTCCTGCGGCACAGGAACAGGCGACCCACCGGGCTCGACCCCTTCGAGTGCGTTGATGGCCGCGCGAGCCTCCGGGACCTCCTGCCACAGGATGTCCCGGACACCCCGTGAGAAGTCGTAGGCGGGATCCGGCTTCCAGTTCCTGGCGATGTCCATCAGTGTCGGGGGACGCTTACTCCACTTCCAGACCATGCCCGTGACCCTATATCACCGGGATCATGGTGCCCCAGAGGATCAGAACACTCATCCTGGAAACGCTGGCCTTGAGTAACGCGATCAGCTTTCCCATGGTGTCCGGAGTGATCAGCTGGACCCCATGCATCCTCGGCGGGACAAGTTTCGCCGGGCCGTCGCACGGATTTCATCCCAATGGTCATCACACATGGACAGCACCGTCTCCGTCGGCGTGTTCGGATGTCCGGCGACGGTTTGCCGGATCGCGTCATGCTCATCCGTCGAAAGGCGCTCCAGAACATCCGCCGGCGCCTTGTTCTTTGAAGCGACCATGGAGCGGACACGCCAGTCGGCATCAGATGCCAGAAGCCGCAGAACCTCGATGGGCACCGTCTTGTTGTGCGCTACCCAGAACCGCGCCTCCGGGTGATCATTGATCAACTCCAGCCAGACCTCCAAGGGGGCGGACTCTCGGGCCGCGCGATTATATTCCGCCGGATCATCGCTGAACCGTAGAGAAAGAAATTCCTGCGCCGAGGTTATCATCGACCACTCACGATCCCTTGAGATCCTTCCATGGAATGAACTTCCCCTTCTCGGATTTCCACTTACGAGCGAAGAAGTTCCCCCATTTGTCCGCGTCCGCGACCCACTCCAGCCCCTTGGACGTCTGCCTGTAGACCTTCCATACGGAACCGCCGTCTCCCTTGACGTCCGTACTCCACCAGAGGACCTCGCCCTTGGCGTTGGGGGCCTGCTGATAGTAGTTCTCGCCGAAGGGCCCTCCGCGCCTCACCTTGGTGGACTTCGCCGCCGTGATCGTCCAGGGCTTCGGGCACCCCGCGTTCCCGTGCTGTCTCGATCTTCTTGGCTTGGGTGTTCAGCTCGGCCAAGGCTGGCGTTCTGCCGCGCTGATGGCAAGAACGACACGGCCGCGCGATCGGGCAAGCTGGTGAAGAAGCACAACGCGCTGGCGACCTGGATGCCGGCCCGTCAAGAGGACTACGTGCGGTTCACCCGAGATGAACGGTGCCCTTCGACAACAACGCGGCCGAGCGCGAGATCAGGACGATCAAGCTGAGGCAGAAGGTCTCCGGCTGCCTGCGCACGCTGGCCGGCCCCGAGCAGTTCTGCGCGGTCCGCCGCTATCTCGCCACTGTCCGCAAACACGGCGTCGGCTTCTTCCACGCCCTCGTTGAACTCGCCGAGGGTCGCCCCTGGCTGCCCGCCATCCCAGGGCTCACATTCCTCGAGAGTTTTCGTGCCTCCGCCGGCAATTCGGCGCTGCCTGCCGCCACGTAATCTCACACTTAGCGATCTTGGTGGCCTAACCAGTTACCCTGCAGGCAGCAAGTCGGGCTAGAATTTCAATCCGCCACAGACAACTCAATCGCCTTGACATGAGGCAATTGCGAAGGCATACGGTCAGTCACCCACGCATATTCAAGCGCCGACAGCTTTCCATCTGTCAGCCACAAAATGAGCTCCCCGACCGGCTCCCCATCCTCTGACCTGACGATCGCACGCACTGGAGCGATTTCTCCCAGAATCGGCGCCACCGGCAGATTATCGCCTACCTTGATGTAGATACTGGGCGATCTACCGCTCGAAGACCACGTCCCCGTCACACATGCGCCCTGCAGTTGATGCCGCAGTTCGCGCACCCCCGGAAACTCGACCGACAGCAGGTACCCCAAGACATCGTGCTCTAGTTCCGTCAGTCGCCGTTCCACGGCAGCCACTACCCCCTAAGTAAAGAGATCAGTTATTTGAATTATCTGTGCATGCCCGGACGGAAAGCAGTACCAATTCTCGGCACCCCTCTGACCATTGCACCTCGAATAGTTACCCTAACCCCGGCTACAATCCTGGTAACCTCAAACACGCCAGAATCCGGCAAATCGTCTATGTCTGCAAGACTATCAACGATCTTGCGCATCAAGCCCGAGCGACCGTATTTTTCGGCCAGGTCCTCGAAGCCATGCTTGGCCGGATCTATTACATGTTCAAGCTTTTCTTCTGTATTCGCGGCTTCAAATGTCTTCTGCAGCGCATCCGCACAAGGAATTGCATTATGTACGAGAACGTCGATCCCACGTACCGCTACATGGTAGGTGTGGAAGTTGCCGACAGTTAGATTATGGACCTCCTGACCGGTTCGTCGGTAGTGTCGGACGCTGATCACTTCGATCGTTCGGCCACTCGAGGTGCGAAGATACATGCCAGGCCGCAAGGCCGAAGCGTTCACCCAGTGCCCCTGGTCACTCACCCAGAAGGGGTGACTGTCGGTTGAAGTGATCACACCGGTCGCGCTGCCAATACGGCCGTCCGTGTCGACTGTCACCTCGACAAGATCCTTGGTGCCCTTGCTGCCGATTAGAGCGACTACTGGCTTTGGGGTCGCCTCACCAGACTGCGGATCCGCACTAGGACCTTGTCGCCCACCTCGACATCTTCGATCGCCTTTCCCGATCCATCGGCCATGACAACTTTCGTGCCGGGAATAAAGCTGCTGCATGCCGCCTTTGCAACCCGACCCAAAAACTGCTGTGCTGCTTTCAGCTCACCCTTCGCATTCATCCATCCCTTGAGAGCTTTTATCGCCTCGTCAGCGTGCTTCCAGATGTCCTTGGCGAGCTTGACTCCCTTCTTCCACTTCCAGGGCAACGCGTACTTTGCGCCAAGTTTCGCGACTAGTCCGCCGGCGAGAGAGCCAAGGATGTTGAGGGCAGTTTCACCGCACGCACCAAGATCTCCCTTGGTTAAGCAGTTAAGGCCCGCAGTGATGCCCAGCTCGTCGGCGGCAATTCTCCCAAGTGCCATGAGCGCATCGAGGAGTTGTTTCTGCCAGTCATCAAGATGGCTTAGGGCAACTGCCTCTTTATACTGGGCACATGCCAGACTGTTGGGTTTGGTACATGCGCCTGGGTCGCCGTAGGCGGGCTCAGGACGAAGACCGGTCGGGTCTGAAAAGCCGATCGGATTTCCGGCGGCGTAGCCATACGGATTGGCCTTCTGCGGCTTGGTCAAGTCTAGCAGCGGATCGATGGAGACGAATTTGCCAATGGTGGGATCATAGTAGCGCGCAGAGAGGTAATCTAAGCCGGTCGATTCGTCTTCAACTTTGCCGAGGAACCCCCTGTCCGTGAATGGCAAATCATCGATGCCACGGCGTTTACCGTAGGGGAGGTAGCGTTCCCTGCCGACTTGTCCAGTTGTGTCATCGATGGCCAACTGCTGGCTGCCATGGAAACCTGATGCCAGCCAATTCAGGCTCGCGTCACCGACGCGTACGGCTACAGTGGAACCATCAGGGGCAGCGTAATACCGCTTACCGGTGAGCTTTCCCGCCTCCAGTTCGACGTCCATTGAACCGAGGTAGAGGGTGACCTTGCCGCTAGGATCACGGCGGATAAGGCGATTCCCCTCGGCGTCGTACACCATTCTGGTGTCCTGGCCGTCAACAGTAGCCTTGGTTAGCTGGCCAAGTTCATTCCAGTCGAAAGAGGCTGGCTTGCCTGCCATTGTGCGTTCAGTTAGCTGACCAGCATTATCGTAAGCATAGCTATCAGTGTCGCCGCCGGGTCGGTCGATTGAGGTCACAGCATTAGGACGGATGGCTGAGGCGCCTGGCTCCGGATAATGGTAGAAGGAGCTTTGGCCATTATCGCTTAGGACGGTCAGGTTGCCTGCTGGATCGTATTCGTACTGCTGCCTGTAGGGGTCGATACCCAGACCATCAGCCCCTGCGATGCCTACCGCGCAGGAGGACAAGGTAGTGGTCCAAGCAGCTGAGAGCCTGTGCAACCCATCATAGGAATAGCATTCCGACTGGCCCGGCGTGCCACCCGAGACGGCGGACGCGGCATCCAGGACCCTAGTGATCTGACCAGCAACGTCGTAGAAGTACTGGTCGTCTTGTGCGATCTGAGGGGTACTGGTATCGGACTTGCTAGTGGTGACGATCCGTGACAATCTCCCCGTGGAGGCATCCCAAGTCAGCACGCGTTTGACGCCGCCAGCAGCCCCGTAAGACCGCTCGGCCAGTTGAGCGGTGGGCGTGTACCGACTGTCCTTGACGTACGTGAAACCGCCGCCGTAGTCAGAGGTCAGCGCCTTAGACAGTCCAAGGTCACTATAGATGAATGTCAGATTCTCGGCGGGAAGCCCGCCAGCAGCCGGCATGCCGATTTCAGCTTGATCTCCGGCGACGTTGTATCTGGTGGTGAAGGTGTAATCGCCCGCCAGAAGGTCCTCGGAGGAGGGAATCTTGAGGGTAGAACCCGTTGGGCGTCCCATGGCGTCGTAGCCAGTTACCTGGTCGATATAGGCGTTTCCGCCGACGTATCTGGTTGAGGAGGTCAGCTTGCCTTTGGCTAGGGTGTCATAGGTCCAAGATGTCAGCTTGGTTCCAGTATCAACGTCTCCAGCCCATAGCGCGGTCTTACGGCCCAGATCGTCATAGCTGTAAGAGAGCTTTTGGCCGTTGCCGTCCCGGGTCCAGATAAGCCGTCCGGCCGAATCGTAGTGCTCCTCGCCGTTCCCGGCATCGGCATCGTGTGAGGTGATCCGCCGGCCGAGAAGGTCGTAAGCGAAACTACGGATGTTGCCGTTTACATCCACCAGCTTGGCAAGATGGCCGCCAACATCGTAGATGTAGAAAGTGTCCTTGTGAGTGGTGGCGTCAGACCACTCTTCAATCTTTACAACTTTATCATCGCTATCGGTCCAGTAGACGCTTTTCCCGCCTACAGGCGGTTGAA
The DNA here is from genome assembly GCF_040683095.1 of Sphaerisporangium sp. NPDC051017. NCBI lineage: Bacteria > Bacillati > Actinomycetota > Actinomycetes > Streptosporangiales > Streptosporangiaceae > Sphaerisporangium > Sphaerisporangium sp. NPDC051017. Next base: position 1,306 of record NZ_JBFBCI010000020.1, on the reverse strand, counting down.
CGTCATACCGGTCACCGAAGTGTGCAGTTCTGGTCCGGCGCAGTTCCGTCGCGCCGCTATAGTCGATCTGCGCGGTCGCCCGTTCTGCGCCGTCGTAGATGGTCTTGGACCATTGCGGCAGATCAGTGAACCGAGGATTCAGTAGTCCGCTACCCGCGCCACTTGCGTTATGCACAGGCTGAGAGATGACTGCGGGTAGCCCCCGCGCGTCGTAGGCGGTAGCGGTGACGATTCGCCCGCCAACTGGAGAGCTTGCCTGTTGCTCCCGACCTCGGCCGAACCCGTCGATGTACGCATACTGGGCGATCCAATCAGCCACGCCCCCCGAGATGGACTGCAGCTTGTTCAGCGTTGTCCTCAGCGGTGCGGTGGGTTGACCGAGATTGCCGTCATAAGGCACGTTGTAGGCGATGGTCGCCGCGGCGATACCACCACTCTTGGGCTGCAGCGGAGTCCAAAGTGCACTGGTACGGCCGAGGGAATCATAGTCGACCAAGGTGTCGTTGCCGTTGGCGTCACGTGTCTGGATCGGCTGACCATGGAGTGGTGACAACCAGGTAGTTGTCGTATGGCGGAGCGGATTGGTCGTCACCACACCGTTGACGGGCCATCCTGTCAACGGTGTGTAGTCGATCCTCGTGATCTTATTCGCTGCGTCGACAGTCAAGGTGATCCGCCCATAGCTGTCGAAGCCCGTGCCTGTGGTCGCATATTCAGAGTCGCTGCTGTAGACGCGGCTCTGGGTGGCGTTGCCGACCGTCGGAGTGTTGCTAGTAGGACTAGTGGCGCCGTCATAAAGGGTGATAGTGCGACCCAGGACTGTTCCGCTGGTACAGGCGTCGCCTGCTCGCCGCTCAACGCTGGCCGGGTAGTTGAGGAGCCATTTGGTGGTGTTGCGAGCGTAGGTGGTAGTGGTGCATGTGTTGTCGGTGGCGTCGCCGGTTTCGCCGTAGTCGTTGACCTTGGTAGGCAGGCCGTAGGTGTCGTAGCTGGTGCGCTGGTCGGTGTAGCGGAAGCCGGTGGTGACGGCTTCGCGGGTGACCTCGCGGGTGGTGTTGATCTGGAGCGGGTCGTAGATGCCGGGGCCGTTTCCGACGGAGACGGTGGTGTACTCGTACCGGGTCGAGCCGATCTCGACGTACCCGCCCAGGGTGGGACCGTCCGGAGGTGTGGTGGGGGGTGTGGTCGGTGTCGGGGTGACCGTGGGAGTCGGGGTGGGGCCGTCGGTACAGTCGCCGAGGTCCTTCCAGACGGAGAGCTTGCCGGGCTCCCAGCCATAGGAGGTTGCGTCCTGGGCTTCCCAGTG